>NZ_DJDN01000064.1:0-2353 GCF_002431095.1 Pantoea sp. UBA5923
CACAGGGGTAATATTAGCCCTTGCGTCCGACTGAGCCTCATGGTAATAATGAAAATTCCGGAAGTTTTCTATCCCTCCTTTTTCTATTCATATTTCTATCATATGGGCATTATTATATGGAAATAAAGATCGGCCATATTAAGGACCAACAGACCGAAGAATATATTATTCAGCAGCTCTGGCAGCATAATAGCCGCTTCGCCGACGTTAATATGAAGCCGCTGAACGTTATATTGTACGATGACGAACAACATATTAAGGGCGGCCTGCTGGCCCACACCTGGTTCGGCACGCTGGATATTCACTATTTATGGATAGATGAGGCCTATCGCCAACACGGCACAGGGCGTCAGCTGATGCAAAAGGCCGAAGAAGAGGCGCGCAGCCGCGGCTGCCATATGGCTGTAGTGGATACCCTAAGCTTTCAGGCTCGCGGTTTTTATGAAAAGCTCGGCTATCGCGTCTATGGCGAACAGGATGGCTATGCGCAGCGCTTTGCCCGTTATTATCTGGCAAAAAGATTATAACCCGCACTTAATCAGCGAGGCGCTATGGGCAGCCCATATCGCAGTATCGACGATTTTCTTGCCGCCTTTGCCACTACCATGGATCTATTACCTACGCCATGGGGGTTTAAAGATGCGGCGTCGCAGCATTTATATATGAATACCGCGGCGAGGCTATATACCGCCACGCCGAAAAACTATTCATTAGAGGGCAAAAAAGATAATGAGTTTCCCACGCCCTGGAGCGACTGCGCCGATGAATTTTGCGAGCATGATGAAAAAGCCAAAGCGCTGAACACCGGCGTCGCCGTTATAGAAACCCATTACTGGTATGGAAAAAACTATCTCACGCCTTTTATCAGCGAAAAATATCCGGTATTCGATAGCCGCAATGTTTTCCTGGGCTGCATCTGGAATGCACGACCGCTGGAGAGCCTTACTGCGCTGACGTTTATTCATCCACAAAAGGCCTCTGTGCTGACGACGCAGCTCGAACACCCTCTTTTTACCCCTGCCGAACTGGATGTGATCTTTCTGCTGCTCAGGCGATTCAGCGCAAAAGAGATCGCCAGGATTTACAACCTCAGCGTGAAGACCATTGGCAATCGCATCGCCACCCTTTACCAAAAGGCGGGCGTGCACTCGCTGCAACAGTTCGAGCAGTACTGCCGCGCTGAGTCGCTGGAGAACTATCTGCCAGAGAAACTGCTCAGTAAAGGCGTCTCTTTTATTTAAACCGGCAAGGAAAACCTGTTGTGAGTAAATTTGATGACTACCCGTTGAGCCGAGTGCCCGCGGGCGAAAGGCTCTCGCTGCTTAGCGTCGCCATTGTGCATATGGGCATGCTGACCGCGCTCGATCAGTTTATGCTCGGCGCCGTACTGGGCAACAGCATGACGCTCGGCGAAGCCTTCACCGCCATCACCCTGGCAAGCCTGCTGTTTGGCTTGCTGACTTTCGCGCTCGGCTATGCAGGGATGCGCGAAGGGTTATCGGGCACTCTTCTGGCGCGCTGGTGCGGCTTCGGCCTCCACGGCTCGGTCCTGATCGGATTGCTGGTCGCCGTCAGCCTGCTCGGCTGGTTTGGCATCCAGAATGCGGTTTTCGCCCGCTCGCTCAGCTACGCGCTGGGGGGCAAGCTGAGCTTCGCGCAGTCCGCCTCCTTGTCAGGCGCGGTGCTGACCCTGCTGGTCGCCTTTGGCTTTAAGGCGTTGCGTTTTACCGCGCGCGTGGCGGTGCCGCTGTTTATCGCGCTGGTCGGCTGGATTTTCTGGCATGCGTTCCACGGCGAAACGGGAAGCGGCATAGCGCCGGTCGCCGCGACGGAGACTATTACCGTGAGTGCCGCCATTACCATGGTGATTGGTGGCGCCATCCTCGCCAGCCTGATGACGCCAGACCTGACGCGTTTCTCACGCAGCGGTAAAGATGTTTTCGCCATCACGCTGTTGACCATCCTCGCAGGTGAGTATGGCGTTAACGGGCTGGCTATTCTGATAGCGAAAGAGCTGCATACCTCCGATATCATTGCCATCCTTACCCAGACCACCAGCACGCTGGGGCTGTTCGCGGTGGTTTTCTCGACCCTGCGTGTTAACGACCTCAACCTCTACTCCTCAACGTTGGGCATTGCTAACGCCACGGAAGGGCTGACCGGCTTTAAACCGCGCTATAGCATGATTACGCTGCTGCTGGGCTTCCTTGGCACGCTCTGCTCTGTGCTGGGTATTCTCGATCGTTTCGTGGATTTTCTTGAGCTGCTGGGCGTGGTCTTCCCGCCGGTGCTGGGCGTAATGATTGTCGATTACTATCTGCTGAAAACCGATCGCCAGACGCTGGCGCAGAGC
>NZ_DJDN01000064.1:2434-3331 GCF_002431095.1 Pantoea sp. UBA5923
GCTGGCGCAGAGCCGCGCCAGCAATGCGCTGCCGCCAACTTCGCGGCTTATCGGCTGGCCTGCGCTGATCGCCAGCGTCGCAGGCAGCGCCGCCGGGCTGCTGGTTGAGCGCGGCGTGCCGGTTTTCAATTCGATTATCGTCGCCTGCCTCGTTTACCTGTTGACCGCGCCGCTGATGAAGCGTGCGGCGGTTACGCCGAAAGAGAGAGCCGTCGGATAAGCGCCTAACGCGCCTGGAGACAGGCGCGTTATTTATCGCTAAGACGTTAGCTGTGAGCCTCGTACTGCGGCTATTACTGGCTACAGACGCGTTTCACTCGCCAGCGCGCCCTGCCGTCCGGCATTGTGCAGCCACAGCCCAATAAACAGCCCGGTCAGCGCCAGCGCCACCACATACCAGGCAGGCGCCAGCGGCGTCAGCCGCAGGATCAACGTCACGAAGATCGGCGTCAGACCGCCAAAGATGGCGTAGGCAACGTTATAGGAGAATGAGATACCGGTGAAGCGCACCGCCGCAGGAAAGGCGCGCACCATCAAAAAGGGCACCACGCCCACCACGCCGACGCTCAGTCCCGCCAGCCCATAGTTAAAGAAGAGGCCGTTGGCATCCGGCGTCTGGCTGGCAAAGAAGTGCCAGCTACAGACCGCCAGCAGCAGCGAGCCGCCCGTCAGGGTTTTCGCCGCGCCTATCCAGTCCACCAGCCATCCGGCGATAATACAACCCACCAGCAGCATCACCGTTGCCAGGCAGTTAGCCTGCAGGCTCAGCGCGGCGCTAATGCCGTGCTGTTTCTGCATCAGCGCAGGTGCCATCAGGATCACCACCACAATACAGGCGGAGAGCATCCAGGTGAGCAGCATAGAGAGCAGAACGCTGCCTTTATGGCGGGTCAGCAC
>NZ_DJDN01000064.1:3410-3684 GCF_002431095.1 Pantoea sp. UBA5923
GCCTTTATGGCGGGTCAGCACAGTTTTCAGCGGCAGCGTATCAGCCAGCATTTTACGCTGCTGCATCTGCTGAAAGACCGGCGTCTCATGCAGCCAGCGGCGCAGATACATCGCCAGTAGCCCAAACAGACCGCCCAGAAAGAAAGGAATGCGCCAGCCGATGCTGGCGACCATCTGCGGCGTCATGCTGCTGTTGATGGCGGTCGCGACCAGCGATCCCAGCAGGATCCCCATCGTCAGTCCGGCGGTCAGCGTGCCGCAGGCGAAACCGATG
>NZ_DJDN01000062.1:0-1558 GCF_002431095.1 Pantoea sp. UBA5923
GGAGAATGCAGGAAAAAAGCAGGGGCTTAATCATCAGGCCGGGCTGATGTATCCCGTGACGCAGCGACTCTCGCTGACCGCCTCAATGAATACCCGCAGCCGTAACTATGTTGATACCAGCAGCTCCTGGTCCTCTCATAAAACCGCCGCAGAAACCGGTCACATTAAATCGCAATATGCGGCAGGTGTGAGTTACAGCCATGACTGGCTGGGCGTGATTTCGTTTACCGGCAGTCAGGCCCGTAGCTGGCAAGGCGGCGATATGCTGGGCTATACGCAGGCCTGGGGGCGCGCCTTTGGCAGGGTCAACGTTAACCTGGGCGTACAGAAAAACCGGCTGACAAGCGATCGGCGGCATTATGATAATCGTTACGCTTATCTCAACTTTTCTCTGCCGCTGGGCGAGAACCGCAGCCTGCGCAGCTGGATTAGCCGCAATGACGGGAGATCGCAGGGCGGCATCGGCTACGACCAAAGCCTGAGCGATAAATTCGCATGGAGCCTGTCGAGCGAGAAAAATCAGCGCGACGATCCTTCGCTGGCTGGATCGGCCAGCTGGACCAGTAAATATACCCAGCTAAGCGGTGGCGCGTCGCGCAGCGATACCAGCACCAGCTTTAATGCTGGCGCGCGCGGCGGCGCGGTGCTGCATAGCGAAGGGCTGACCTTCACGCCGCGCAGCGTGGGCGATACGTTTAGCGTTATTTCACTCAACAATGCGCTGCCGGACGTCGAGATGCGGACGCCAGCCGGTGCTGTGTGGAGCGACCGCAGCGGCTATGCCATTTCCTCATGGATGCCCTGGCAGAAGAATACGGTGAACATCAACCTGAAAAGCCTGCCGAAAAATGTTCAGGTTCCAGGCGGCATTATTGATGTCTTGCCCTACCGGGGCGCCGTCGTGCCGGTGACGCTCCCCGCTTTCACAGTGCGTCGCGCGCTGTTGAACTTTCCTGCTAATGAAAAGCCCGCGCCGGGCAGCGCCGTGAAAAATGCCAAAGGGGTGCTGCTGGCATTTGTTAACGAAGACGGCACGATCTTTTTCGACGACCTGCCGAACGGCGCGCTTTACGCGCAGCGGCCAGACGGCAAGCGTTGCGTTATCACGTTGGCTTCGCCGTGGGCTGCGGCTCCTGGCGCCCTGTATGCTTCCCTTTCTGCGAGATGTGTAACGTGAAACAGCCTCTACTCCTTTCCCTGACGCTGGCGGCTGGGGTGCTTGCCGCTGCCGAAGCCAGCGCAGCGTGCCAGCTCCAGCTCAGCGACGCGCAGATTGTTTATGCTCCGGTTACCCGTGGCGAACTGCTGGCAAAGCCGGGTAACCGGCTCTCCGACAGCGAGCTGCGCGTGGGAGAACCGCGCGATCTGGATATTCTTATGACCTGCGATCGGCCTGCCCGGCTGACGCTGCAGTTTAACGGGCCAGCAAAAGAGAGCAGCAGTTACCGCTTTGGTGCCTCGGGCCGGGCGACGCTGCGGCTGCACGATCTCTTTATCGACGATCGCCAGGCGACAATCGACGACGGAGGCAAAGAGGCGAGCGAAATGGCCTTTACGC
>NZ_DJDN01000062.1:1686-6114 GCF_002431095.1 Pantoea sp. UBA5923
GAAATGGCCTTTACGCCGGGCACCGTACTGACTTTCTGGCAGGATGGCCGTCCCGCCACAGGCAGGGTTATGCGCGCTAAAGTGACAATCGCCGCCTGGATGCCCGCCGACGCGACTAATGTGAACGAGCAGGAGAAGTGGCAACTCAACGGCAGCTTTGTTTCAGGCAACGGCAGTTAAAGCCGGGGACGCAGCTATACGTAACCCATCATTTTCAACATCGACTGCGCCTGATGCATCGCTTCGGCGCGCTGGGTGACGCCCAGCTTCTGATAAAGGTTGCGGATATGGGTTTTGATAGTGGTGGCGGCAACATCAAGCTCGCTGGCGATTTGGTCGTTGCTGTAGCCGGAGTAGATCAGGCCCAGCACCTGCCATTCGCGCTGCGTCAGGGGACTGGTGCGGATCAGCTCCGGCACGTCAGGATGATTCAGTAAGCGGCTGACGAAGCCCTCGTCGAAATGGGCGAATTTATGGCGATGGTATTTATTGATCTCATTAAGAATGCGGCGCGCGCGATGGTTGTCCAGCTCCTCCAGCGTGTTGAGCTGAATAAGCTGACGCAGCTGCTGCGCCATAATCTCGCCTTCAATAACAAAGTGGCTGATAAAGCCGGTGCTGCGCGCCAGCTTCAGGGCCTCGATTAACACGCGCTGCGCCTCGGCTTTACGCCCGGTCTGCCAGTAAATCTGATTGAGCAGCAGCAGGTTGCGGTTCATATCGCTCATCAGGCGCAGCGCGCGCGCGTTCTCGTTTAGCTCTTCCAGCACCACTTCCGCCTGAGTGAGATTGCCCAGCAGGATCTGCGCCCGCGCCACGTTGCGCCACTGGCCCTGTAAGAAGTGGTTATTGGCAAAGGCGGGTTTGGCGGTATGCCGCATCCAGTGGCTGGCGCTCTGCGCGTCGCCTGTCATCTGCCAGTAGATCACTCTGACCTTGTCGGCGTTAGCGATCCAGTCACTGTGCAGGCTGCCGTTGTTCAGCAGATTTTCCAGACGGTTTAGGTAGCTGCGCGCGTTATCCAGATTACCGCGCGCCAGCGAGCACTGCACCAGCAGCCCCAGACACTGGATCTGCTGCTGCGGCGGGTAGCCTTTTAATACTTTCATCCCGTCGCGCGCCGCCTGTTCTGCCTCGTCCAGTCGGCCCCACGCCCACATCAGCTGGGCGCGAATGCGCAGCAGAAACTCGTGCAGCGGGAACTGCGCCAGATGCTGCTCGCCCACCAGCACGAACCCTTTTTCCTGAATCTCCCAGGCGGACTGGAGGAATCCCTGCGCGAAAAGAATTTCGCTTTGCTGGATCAGGCTCCAGAGCACGTAGTGCCAGGCTTCATCTCGCCGCGCCATCTGTTCGGTCTGACGCATCAGCGCCAGCGAACGACTCAGCTCGCCTTTGCAGTGCATCACTTCGCCATGTACCGATGTGGCGACGATACGGCTGTAGCGACGGGTTTCAGGCAGCGTCTCCAGCGCCAGCTGGGCAAGCCGCTCCGCCTCCTCGGTGTTGCCGTCGTTGATCGCCACCTGCGCGCGTACGGCGTTAAATTCGCCCTGCAGCGCCGCGTCGATCTCGCAGCTGCACGCCTGCTCGAACTTCGCCAGCAGCCGGTTGACTTCGGAAAAGCGGTGCTGGCTCTGCATCAGCCAGGCCTGCAGCAGCACCAGCCTGGGGTTTTCCAGCAGCATCGTCCAGGGCAGCGCCTTCAGAGAGGTCTCCAGCAGCGCCAGTTCGCTCTGATTAAACAGCGTCCAGGCGTGCTCCAGCAGTACGTCGCGCAGCATATCGACATCGCCGGAGGCGAGCGCATGGCCAATCGCCTCGCCGGGAAATCCCTGCGCCACCCAGCTTTCGGCTGCCGCGCGATGCACCGCAGGCAGCTCGGCTGCCAGCTCCCACTGACAGCGCTGGCGCAAGAACGAGCCAAACAGCGGGTGATAGCTGAACCACTGTCCTGAATCATCCATACGCTGCAGGAATAGTCCCTGCCGCTCAATCTCCTCCAGCCGCATGCGCCCGTTGGCTTCGCCCGTCACGCTGGCGACGAGCGCATCATTCATTGAGCGCAGCAGTGCGGTTTTCAGCAGAAAATGGCGCGTCGCGTCATCGACATTATCCAGCACCTCTTCCACCAGATAGTCAGCAAGATGGCTGGCGTTGATGCCGGAGAGCCGTCGGGCGGAATCCTGCGCCGATCCGCCGCCCTGACGCGCAGAGAGCGCGATCAGCTGAAGCGCGGTCGCCCAGCCCGCAACATCGTCGCACAGGCGTCCGCTCTCCTCGGTGGCGAGCGGCGCGCTCAGCCGACGGTCAAAAAACTGTTTCGCTTCGTGATGGGTAAACGCCAGCTGCTGGCTGCCCAGTTCAAGCAGCTGCTCGCGCACGCGCAGATTGGCGATGCCGAGCTGCGGCAGGTTGCGCGACAGCACCACCAGCGTAAGGTTGTCGGGCTGATGGCGCAGAAAAAAACGCATCGCCTCATGAATCGCGGGATTAGTGATGTGATGATAATCATCAATAATCAGCCAGAGCGGCTGCCGCCATTCGGTCAGCTCAATAAACAGCTGGGCGAACAGCGCGTTGAGATTCACATACTGCCGCTTTTGCGCCAGCGTTTCGCTGCGACGGCAGCCCCCCTGCGTCGCCTGTTGCAGCGCCGCAATCAGATAATCAGCAAAACGCTCCGGCTGATTGTCGCCCTCGTCTAATGAATACCAGCCCAGTTCCTTTTTATCCGCCGCCCACTGGGAAACCAGCGTGGTTTTGCCGTAACCCGCCGGGCTGGTAATCAAAACCAGCCGATAGTTGGCCGCTGCGGTGAGCTTTTGCAGCAGGCGATCGCGGGTGACGGTGCTTTCAAGGCGAACGGGTCGACTGAGTTTCGAGGGTATTAACATGGGCGCACGCTTCTCCATTAACGTTCAGCGCATCATTTTTTTACGCTTCGTAATTAATCTTCATACACGTTCAGCGATTCGATGACTGAATGCAAGCAAACCTGTAAGGCAGCCTTAACAAAAGCGAGTGTAATCACACTACTGCGCCGCTTTCAGATTTACCCTGGCTTCTCCGCCCTCGTTATCCTCCCTGCTGAATTTGATGCGGGAGGAGGAGCGCCAGAACCACGGCAGGCACACTGGCACGCATACCCTTTTCGTTCTGACAGGAAGCACAACACATGAACCCGCAACCCTTCGATACCGACCGTTTTACCGCCGCGCTTACGCGCCAGTGGCAACGCTTTGGTCTGCGTGACGCGCAGGAGATGAATCCTCAACAGTGGTGGCACGCGCTCAGCGGCGCGCTGGCCGAGCTGATGGCTGACCTGCCTGCGCAGGCGGCAAACGGGCCGCAGCGCCACGTTAACTATCTCTCTATGGAGTTTCTGACCGGGCGGCTGACGGGAAATAACCTGCTCAACCTGGGCTGGTATCAGCCGGTCAGCGACGCGCTCGCCGGTTGCGGCGTTGACTTGAGCGAGGTGCTGGAGCGCGAGACCGATCCGGCGCTCGGCAACGGCGGCCTGGGCCGACTGGCGGCCTGTTTTCTCGACGCCATGGCGACCACCGGGCAGCCTGCTATCGGCTACGGCCTGAACTACCAGTACGGCCTGTTTCGCCAGCATTTTGTCGAGGGTGCACAGCATGAACAGCCGGACGACTGGGGACGTGACCGCTACCCCTGGTTTCGTCACAACGCCGCGCTGACGGTGCAGGTGGGCCTGGGTGGCAAGGTCACGACGGAGAACGGCCTTCCGCGCTGGGAACCCGCTTTTCTGTTGCAGGGCGAAGCCTGGGATCTGCCCGTCGTCGGCTACCAGAACGGCGTGATCCAGCCGCTGCGCCTCTGGCAGGCGAAACATGCGCATCCTTTCAATCTGCAACGCTTTAACGACGGCGATTTTCTGCGTGCCGAACAGCAGGGTATCGATGCGGAGAAGCTGACGAAGGTGCTCTACCCTAACGACAACCATCTGGCGGGGAAAAAGCTGCGCCTGATGCAGCAATATTTCCAGTGCGCCTGCACCCTGGCCGATATCCTGCGACGCCATCATCAGGCGGGCCGGGCGATTGAGTCGCTGCCCGACTATGAGGTGATCCAGCTTAACGATACCCACCCGACGCTGGCGATCCCTGAGCTGCTGCGCCTGTTGCTCGACGAGCATCAGCTGTCGTGGGAGCAGGCGTGGCGCATTACGCAGCGCACCTTCGCCTATACCAACCATACGCTGATGCCGGAGGCGCTGGAGTGCTGGAACCTGCGTCTGGTACGCACGCTGCTGCCGCGCCATATGATGATTATCAACACCATCAACGCACAGCTGAAAAAAGAGGTGGAGGCGCGCTGGCCGGGCAACGAAGCGATCTGGGCGAAGCTGGCGGTGGTACATAATCAGCAGCTGCGCATGGCGAACCTTTGCGTGGTCAG
>NZ_DJDN01000073.1:0-6083 GCF_002431095.1 Pantoea sp. UBA5923
TTGATAACAAGGTTAAGCAGCACCTGCTGAATCTGTACGCTTTCACAGAAAATTTCATCATTCTCAGCGGACAGGCTCAGCTCAAGGGAGACGAACCGGCGCTCCAGCTCAAGCCGCGACAGGTTTAATATATCCCGCGCGATAGTATGCAGCCTTGCCGGAGCGAACTCCGCTGCCTGGTTACGGGTCAGCGCCTGAAGCCCGCGAATAATATCGCCCGCGCGGCGACCTTCCCGGATAATCTCCTCAATGCTCTGACTAACGTTTTCAAGCTGCGCCGGTTCGCGCTTCAGCCATCTCAGACCCGCGCCAGCGTTAGCGACAATCGACATCAGCGGCTGGTTGATCTCATGAGCGATGGAAGAGGTCAGCTGGCCCACCGTGGTGGCGCGGGCGACGCGGGCCAGATCCGCCTGGGCGATCCTGACCGCATCCTCAGACTGGCGTTGCGCGGTGATATCCGTCAGGGTGCCGAAGTACTCCGCCACTTCAGGCCAGTTATCGTTTGGTTCGCCAATGCCTTTAATGTACCGGCACTCGCCGTCATCGCGGATAATGCGAAACTCCGCCTGCATAACGACGCCCTTCTCAACGCTGGTCTCAATCAGTGCCCGCAAAGAAGCGATATCATCCGAGTGAACGCGACGCTGAAACTCCGCCATTGAGGTGGTGGTCTGCGTTTCCGGCAGCCCCATGATGCGTTTATATTCGTCGGAGATGTACTGGATGTCTGGCTCAACGTGCCAGTGCCAGGTGCCGGTATGGCTTATTTTCTCCCCCAGCATCAGCGATGTCTGGCTGGCGCGCAGCTGCTTTTCGATTTTGCGGCGCTGGTTGTTCTCATCGACCAGTTCGGCATAGAGGCGCGCAGTCTCAAGAGAGACAGCGGCCTGCGCTCCAAGCATTGATACAATCCTGGAGTGATCGGCGGTGAAGACGTCGGGCATCAGCCGGTTTTCCAGATAGAGCACGCCGACCATTTGCGCCTGCCGGAACATCGGCACGCACATGACCGCCGCGCCAGACGCCACCAGATAATTATCCTGGCTAAAGGGGCTGAACACCTCTGGCTTACCGGTGCGAATCTCCTGTCCGGTGCGGATCACCGCAGATAAAACCGAAAGCGGGAGATCGGTCGCGGTGGGGAGTTCGCTGACAATTTTAACCTTCACCCCTTCAACGGTAGTGGACGCCCTCGCCTGAATTTCCGGTATATTGCCCTCGGTCAGCCGTATCAGCATGCAGTGCTGCGCCCCTGCCCGCTCGACCAGCATCATCATCAGAATATGAATAAGGCGATCCAGATTGATCTCCTCGGTGAGCGCGCGCATCACCGTCACCATGCTCTGCAGATCGCTGCTCACCGCGCTTTGCTCAAAGGAAACGGTGCTCAGGGCAGTCTGCGTATGATGACCGGTGACAGAGGGATACTCCATCTCCAGCTGGCGCACCTTTGCGCCCGCGCCCCAGCGATCCCAGCCGGATATTGCCCCTTTGATATAGGCATCGCCTGAGAACGCCATATTTCTGGCATACGCCATACGCGCTGCCAGCTCGCACGCCAGCCCGTTGATATGATGGAACTGCCCTTCGCGCGATAAGGCGATGGCTTTTTCAAACTGTTCGGACGCCAGCGCAGCTTCTCCGTCAAGGCGCAGCAGCTCAGCGCGCAGCAGCGCCTCTTTGTCAGCGAAGGTTTTCGCGTTTTCGTTCGCCCAGGTGACGAGTTTGTCGAGATGCTGCTGCAGCTGCTGGCGTAACGCGCTGCTGATGTCCCCTGGCTTCAGCGGTATCGTCAGCGCCAGCGCGCTGTAGAGATGGAAATCCAGCATGTGCACATGGCCGGGAATATGGTCGGTAAAGGGCGCCGCATCGGCGAAGTACTGCGCGGCGCAGGCATATTCAGCGGCGAAAAAGTGCGCCATGCCTTTATAGAGCCGCGTCCAGAACTGGATCAGATACATAGGCTCAACGGCATTTTCAACCTTTACCGCCTCCAGCGTCGGAGGCAGGAAATCGCGGCCTGAAAATTCGTTTCCGCGCGGCTTACGCAGGAACTGAATATAATCCAGCTGCATGCTCAGAACGATCTCTACGTCCCGATACTGCGCCTTGCGTACAAACAGCATGCCGCGCGTAACAGAGGTATGGACAGCCTCCAGATTGTCGCCGCGGGCAAGATAGTTCATCACCATATGGCGCAGCGCTAGGCAGGCTGAGGTTCTGTCGCCGGTCTCAACCCCGACGTCAAAGGCGGCTTTTGCGCGTTCGATGGCATAGGTCAGCGGCATCGTCCAGACGCTGACCTGATCAAGCGGCAGAAGCGTGCGCGCTTTAAAGCTCACGAAATCATGTTTATAAACCAGCTCGCGCGCCAGAAGCGTGCTGGCGAATCCCCGGCTGTATTCAGCATACTGATCGCCGCACACCACGCCATACCAGGATAAGGCCAGAGTCGATGCGCCGCTCAGGCCGCGCGCCAGCGTCAGATGCAGCAGCTGGCACAGGATCATAAAGTGCAGCCGCGGATTGCTGAAGGCGGCAAAGGTGCTGGCGCTGGCCATCAGGTTCATCACCGCTTCTGTTTTTTTACAGTTAAGGAGCGGCAGCGCGCGGAAGCGGGAATAGGGGTTTTTACCGACCGCCTCTTTGAGAAGGATGCGCGCCGCATCGCACTCTATGCTGTCCGGGTAGCGGTTGAGCTGAATGCCGAATACCGCCAGCCAGGCAAGCGCGGTCTCCAGCGCGAGCTTGCTGTCTGACTGGCGCATATGAATTTCGGCGATCAGACAGGCCGCTTCAGCTTTCTCCGTTATCTCGCCGGGCGAGGCCGCGATTTCCGAACACAACGCCAGCGCGACAGCGAGGTTACCGTTAAGGAATTCGCACTCGGCTTCCTCAAGCAAAAACTCCCCCTGATCGGCACTGCCTGCGCTGTCATGAAGTAAGCGCGCGGTTCGCAGGTATCGCAGCGCCGAAAAATAATCGCCGCTGTCTTTCGCTCGCCGGCTCGCTTTCAGCAGCAGCTGACAGAAAGTATCTGCATCATGCGCCAGCAGCCCGCTGTTTTTAATCCTCAGCAGATGGTGCGCAGCCCTGAAAAGAACGGCGCTGGTGAGGTCGAGGTTCGCCTTGTGCATATAGTGCAGCGCGGCCAGATAATGGAAGGCATCCTGGTCGGCGGGTTCCAGCAGACTGAGCGCCGCCTCATGCATGCTGTCATGCATGAAAGCGTACTCCCTGCCGTTCAGCGAAATCAGCTTTGCCGCTACCGCCGGCAGAAGCGTCCGTTCAATCTCCGCTACGGCAAGATCGAGGATGCTGCTCATGGTATCCAGCTCGCCCGCGCTACCCAGAGAGGCGAATTTCCCCAGCAGATGGCGGGTCGGCAGCGGCAGCGTGGAGAGATGCTGCAACACGCTGGCCGCGACGTTTGCCGCATAGTGGCAGTTTTTAATCGCCTGGGCGTCATAGGCCCAGCGGAAGGGCGCGTTATGCGAAATAAAGCCGTCGCGCAGCGCCTGACGGAAAAAATCATGGGTTGCGAGCGGGTTGCCTGCGGTTTTTTCGTGAATAAGCTGCGCCAGATCGACCGTCTCGCCGCTCCGGGTATGAAAAAGCCCCGCCAGCCAGTTTGCCATCTTTTTTACTGAAAAAGGTTCGGGCGTGATATCCGTAATGCGGGCCGCGCAGGCCCGGACAGCCTTCAGATTCTCGGCTATCGCGGCGCAGGGTAACGAAATGCTGTCACGATGCGCGATCGCCAGCAGCAGCGGGATCTCCTCGCTCTGAGCCAGCAGGTTTTGCAGCAGCAGCAGCGTGGCGCGGTCGGCCCAGTGAACATCATCAATAAGAATAACCAGCGGACGGCCCGGCGCCGTAAAGGCTTTAACCAGACTGCATGCCACCAGGTTAAAGCGATTTCTGGCGTCAAGAGAGTGCGTATGCGGTTGAACAGCCGCTTTTTGATTGAGCAATACGCCCAGCTCAGGCACCAGATTGACCGCCAGCCCGGCATAGTCGCCCAGCAGGCAGGCGATGTGCGCCTTCCAGCGCGTCATCACGTCGGTGGGAAGACCCAGCACATGTAGCGTCAGCGTTCTGAAAGCGGCGGTAAAAACAGCGTAGGGTAAAACGGGAGAGTGGCGGTCCGCCTTAACGACGGTTATCAGGGCGTTCTTGTTCCGCAGCAGCTTAAACGACGAGGCGATCAGCGAAGATTTGCCCGCGCCCGGCGCGCCGCTTATCACCACCAGACTGTGTTTACCGCTTCTGCTGACCTCATCGAAAGCCGCCAGAATATCGGTCGCCTGTGGGTGATCCGAACAGAGCGCGTCGGATGATAAATTCGCAGCCTGGGAGTCCTGCATGCCGAGAGCAAAAGTCTCTATCTTCCCATCCGGCTTCAGCGTCGATGCGCAACGCCGCAGATCGGCCAGCACCCCTTCCGCCGTCTGGTAACGGTATTCCGGTGATTTTGCCAGCAGCCGTAAGATGATGGCGGAGAGGACAGCCGGGATCTCCTGCCGTATCAGATGAGGCGGCAGCGCTTCTGACGCAATATGGTGGTGTACCCACTCTGCGTGGCCGCCGTCGGCATTGCCGTAAGGAAGCCTGCCGGTCAGGAGTTCATACAGCACAATACCCAGGCTGTACAAATCGCTCACGCGGCTCACAGGGTGCGCCGAGCGGGAAGTATGCTCAGGCGACATATAGGCGAGCGTGCCGCCCGCGACCGGCAGGCGCGGCTGCTGGAGCAGGTCGCTGTCTACCGATGCCAGCCCGAAGCCGCCCAGACGAACGGCGCCTTCATCGCTGTAAAAAAAGTTCGCCGGTTTGATATCGCCATGCACCAGACCCTGCTGATGCATCAGGCTCAGCGTATTGCAGAGCAGCGTTGCGCTGGCGAGAAATTCGGCGATGCCGCCAGGGGATATACGGAGAATATCCGCCAGCGTACGGTAGTTAAAGGCGCTGTAAATCAGGGCGTAACGGCCCTGATAAAGCGTGTGGCTCAGAGGCTTTAACGCCCAGCGATCAGAGAGTCTGGCACGCAGCGCATACTCATTTTTCAGCAGTTGCGTAACCTGAAAAACCGACTCTTCATTGCCTGCGGTAGCCAGCACAAAGCCCTCGCCGGTAACGGCGTGGCGACACAGCAACCACTCAACGTTGCCCTCCTGCGCCAGCGGGCTAAAGGAGATATCATCTGAAAGCGTGACGGCATCGTTTTCTGCCAAATCTGACGTCTGCGGATTGATGCTCATTGGCGAGCGGCCCTCAAGGAGAACGCCTGACGGATATGTTCAAACAACGTATCAATCTCGATAGGTTTTGGCAAAAAAGCGACTGCGCCAAGATCGATGGCGTACCGCAGCATGCTGTCATCTCCGTTGCCGGAAACCAGAATACCCGGCGGACTGGAGAGCCGCCGGGTAAGATTGATGAAAAGCTCGAAACCATTCATGCCTTTCAGTTGCACATCAATGATAAACAGCGCGGCATTCGCCATTGCGCCCTCATCACCGAGAAGCGATTCTGCCGATTCAAAAGCCTGGGTGAGATAACCTTCAGACTGAAGCAAATTGGTAAGCCCATTGCGGACAGAACGTTCATCATCGACAACGACGATGCGCTGCGACAGCTGCATGCTGTTTTCCTTACGTGAAACTCAGGCCTGCGTGAGGCGCTTCCTTAGGAGGTTTTGTCACCTGAGGGCGGGGGCGTGTCGCCGATTTTATGTTGATATTCATGGCGAAACCAGTGCAGGTTAACCGGCTGACGGCTACGCACTCTTTTAACCAGCGGAATAAGGTGTTCGCCCACCTGCATGCCAAACAGCCCCAGCAGCGCAACGATCGGCGGCGCCGGTGAATGCACGCCCAGCGCGGCGTAAATCAGACCGGCCAGAATGCCGGTTGCCAGCGAAACAGAATAGGTTTTTAGCATCATCAGTTCGCCTGTTTCGCGGTCAGTGGAGGGGATGCGGGGCGTTTATCCGCGGCGGCCTGCGTCTGCTCCTTCACCGGAACGACAGCGGACGCCTCGCGGTGAAACAGCCCGCCGCCCAGAGAGCTGCCGAC
>NZ_DJDN01000073.1:6249-7598 GCF_002431095.1 Pantoea sp. UBA5923
TGCCGACGATCATGCCCAGCAGTCCCACCAGCGCGACTGCCGGCGGAGCGGGCGACTGAACCTTGAGCAGCGCGTACACCAGGCCGATTAACACGCCCGCGCCCAGGGAGATCAATAAAGGAGTCACAGGTTTTCCTTTCCAGCATGGCTGGCCGGCCACGAGAATCACCGGCCAGCTGGCGAGATTAACGGACGTTGGCAGGAACCGGCGCCAGCGTACGGTGCTCGGTTTTCTGGCGAGAAGGTGCTTTGTGAACCATGGTGTAGGCGTAATCGACGCCGATGCCGTAAGCGCCTGAGTGCTCTTTCGCAATGTCCATAACGGCGTTATAGGTCTCTTTATGTGCCCAGTCGCGCTGCCATTCCAGCATCACCTGTTGCCAGGTCACCGGGATCACGCCAGCCTGAACCATGCGCTGCATCGCGTAGTCGTGCGCCTCTTTAGTGGTGCCGCCTGATGCGTCAGCCACCATATAGATTTCATAATCGCCTTCCAGCATGGCGCACAGGGCGAAGGAGTTGTTGCACACCTCGGTCCAGAGGCCTGAAACCACTACCTTTTTCTTGCCGTTTGCCGCCAGAGCGTCGCGCACTTTCTGATCGTCCCAGGAGTTCATTGAGGTGCGCTCAAGAATGTCCTGGCCAGGGAACACGTCCAGCAGCTCCGGGAAGGTGTTGCCAGAGAAGCTCTCTGTCTCAACGGTAGTCAGTACGGTCGGAATGTTGAAGACTTTCGCCGCTTTCGCCAGCGCCACGACGTTGTTTTTCAGCACCTGGCGATCGATTGACTGAACGCCAAAAGCCATCTGCGGCTGCTGGTCGATAAAGATGATCTGGCAGTTTTGCGGCGTCAGTACTTCAAGTTTGCGATTGGTCATGTCTTTGCCCATTGAGGTTAGTATGGCTACATACCGTGGAAAAATTTAACGGCGGTAAATAACAGTTTTCCTGTTAATCCGGTGGCGTGATGTCGCGCTATCGGTGGGTAACTGTCTGAGCGCAGTCTAGGAACCTTTTCTTTTTCAAACTATTATCCTTAGGTATACCTATACGAAGGTATACCTATCCCTTTGTATAACTAGACGCTTTCCAGACCTCCCGATCATAATCCCGCCATCCCAGTTACCTGCGCTTACGGCAGGACAATGTGCTGTCCACGGCCGACCTTGCCGCTTCGGACGCCTTCATTCAGGAGTTTCTATGGTTACCCTTGGTAAAGCAGACGTCATTCTCACTAATGGCCGGTTTCATACGGTCGATCGCGGCAACCCGATCGCCGACGCCGTCGCCATCCGCGACGGCAAGTTTCTGGAAGTAGGCAGCCTGGCTGACGTCATGCAGCACCACTG
>NZ_DJDN01000018.1:0-108682 GCF_002431095.1 Pantoea sp. UBA5923
TTTCCGGCTGCTCCGGCGCCTCATAAACGCTGTCGATGCCGGTAAAATTACGCAGTTCGCCCGCGCGCGCTTTTTTGTACAAACCCTTGGGATCGCGCGCTTCGCACACCGCCAACGGCGTATCGACGAACACCTCGATAAAACGCGCTTCCGGCAGCATATCGCGCACCATCTGGCGCTCGGCGCGGTGCGGCGAGATAAAGGCGGTCAGCACCACCAGCCCCGCATCCACCATCAGCTTCGCAACTTCGCCGACGCGGCGGATATTCTCTTTCCGATCCGCGTCGCTAAAGCCCAGGTCGCGGCACAGGCCGTGACGCACGTTGTCGCCGTCGAGCAGATAGGTGCTGACGCCGAGGCGATGCAGCGCCTGCTCCAGCGCGCCGGCGACCGTCGATTTGCCGGAGCCGGACAGGCCGGTAAACCAGAGCACCGCGCCCTGATGGCCATGCTGCTGTTCACGCGCGTCGCGCGTAACCGGATGGTCGTGCCACACCACGTTTTCGTCGTGCTGCGCCATTACTTACCGCCCAGCAGATCGCGCGCGTTCCAGTGCGGGAAGTGACGTCGGATCAAGGCGTTCAGCTCCAGCTCAAACTCGCTGAACTCACCCGCCTGCCGCGCCGCGCCGCTCAGCGGCTGATGGATCATCCCCGCCCCGACGGTGACGTTGCTCAGGCGATCGATAAAAATCATTCCGCCGGTCACCGGGTTCTGCTGGTATTTATCCAGCACCATAGGTTCGTCGAAGGTCATTTCCACCAGGCCGATGCCGTTCAGCGGCAGCGTCTCGGCGGCGCGCTTCTCCAGCGTATTGATCTCAACCTGATGAATGATTTTCTCTATGCGGCCGCGCGCTTTCTTACCGGCGATTTTAATATCGTAGCTCTGGCCCGGCTGTAACGGCTGCTCCGCCATCCACACCACATCGACGGTAGCGGACTGCACCGCCTCCAGCGTGGCGTCGCTGTCGACCAGCAGGTCGCCGCGGCTGATATCGATCTCGTCTTTCAGCACCAGGGTGATAGCTTCGCCCGCGCCCGCTTCCTGAAGGTCACCGTCAAAGGTAACGATGCGCGCGACGGTAGACTCTACGCCCGACGGCAGCACCTTCACGCGCTGACCGACCTTCACCGCGCCGGAGGCCAGCGTGCCCGCATAACCGCGGAAATCCAGGTTTGGACGGTTAACATACTGTACCGGGAAGCGCATCGGCTGCTGATCAACCACGCGTTTCACCTCGACGGTCTCCAGCACGTCGAGCAGCGTCGGGCCGCTGTACCACGGCATGGTCTGGCTCGGCGTCGCGACGTTATCGCCCTCCAGCGCCGACATCGGCACGAAGCGAATATCCAGGTCTTCCGGCAGCTGCGCCGCGAAGTCGAGATAGTCCTGTTTGATCTGCTCGTAGGTCTGCTGGCTGTACTCCACCAGATCCATCTTGTTGATCGCCACCACCAGATGCTTAATGCCCAGCAGCGTCGAGATAAAGCTGTGACGACGCGTCTGATCCAGCACGCCCTTGCGCGCGTCGATCAGCAGGATCGCCAGATCGCAGGTCGAGGCGCCGGTCGCCATATTGCGGGTGTACTGCTCATGCCCCGGCGTGTCGGCGATAATAAATTTACGTTTCTCGGTAGAGAAATAGCGGTAGGCCACGTCGATAGTGATGCCCTGCTCGCGCTCCGCCTGCAGTCCATCCACCAGCAGCGCCAGATCGAGCTTCTCGCCCTGGGTGCCGTGGCGCTTGCTGTCGTTGTGCAGCGAGGAGAGCTGATCCTCATAAATCTGGCGCGTATCGTGCAGCAGGCGGCCGATCAGCGTGCTTTTGCCGTCGTCGACGCTGCCGCAGGTAAGAAAACGCAGCAGACTTTTATGCTGTTGCGCGGTCAGCCAGGCTTCCACGCCGCCCTGATCGGCAATCTGTTGTGCAATAACGGTATTCATCTGCGTCTCCTTAGAAATAACCCTGACGTTTTTTCAGTTCCATCGAACCGGACTGATCGCGGTCAATCACGCGGCCCTGACGTTCGCTGGTGGTGGAGACCAGCATCTCTTCAATAATCTCCGGCAGCGTCTGCGCTTCGGATTCCACCGCGCCGGTAAGCGGCCAGCAGCCAAGCGTGCGAAAGCGCACCATGCGCTGTTTGATCACTTCGCCAGGCTGCAAATTGATACGGTCGTCATCCACCATCATCAGCATGCCGTCGCGCTCCAGCACCGGACGCGGCGCAGCGAGATAGAGCGGCACGATTTCAATATTTTCCAGGAAGATGTACTGCCAGATATCGAGTTCGGTCCAGTTCGACAGCGGGAAGACGCGGATGCTTTCGCCCTTGTTGATCTGGCCGTTGTAGTTATGCCACAGCTCCGGACGCTGGTTTTTCGGATCCCAGCGGTGGAAACGGTCGCGGAATGAGTAGATGCGCTCTTTGGCGCGCGACTTCTCTTCGTCGCGGCGCGCGCCGCCAAACGCGGCGTCAAAGCCATATTTGTTCAGCGCCTGCTTCAGCCCTTCGGTTTTCATAATATCGGTGTGCTTGGCGCTACCGTGTACGAACGGGTTGATGCCCATCGCCACGCCTTCCGGATTACGGTGAACCAGCAGCTCGGCGCCCATCTCTTTCACGGTGCGATCGCGAAACGCATACATCTCGCGGAATTTCCAGCCGGTATCGACGTGCAGCAGCGGGAACGGCAGCGTGCCGGGATAGAAGGCTTTACGCGCCAGATGCAGCATCACCGACGAATCTTTGCCGATGGAGTACATCATTACCGGATTGCTGAACTCTGCCGCGACCTCGCGGATGATATGAATGCTTTCCGCCTCTAACTGACGCAGATGAGTGAGTCTTTTTTGGTCCATGATTTTTCCTCAAGCCAGATTGACAACGGCGGACTCTCGGGTCGCCTGCTGTGCAGAATGTTGAAACCAGGCCAGCTGCCCGTGCAAATTCACCACTTCCCCGATAACCAGCAGCGCTGGCGTCGGCGCGGCGGCAGCCAGCGTCTCAAGGTTAGCCAGCGTGCCGGTCAGCACCTGTTGATCCTGCCGCGTGCCGCGGCCAATCACCGCAACCGGCGTCGCGGCGTCACGGCCGTGACGTATCAGGCCTTCGCTGATCTCCGCCGCTTTTACTGTGCCCATATAGATAGCCAGCGTCTGACGCGCACGCGCCAGCGAAGGCCAGTCGATATCGTCGCCGTCGGCGCGGCAGTGTCCGGTAATAAACAGCACGCTCTGGGCGTAGTCGCGGTGCGTCAGCGGAATACCGGCGTAGGCGGTTGCGCCCGCAGCCGCCGTTACCCCAGGCACCACCTGGAATGGAATGCCCGCCGCCTGTGCCGCCTGCAGCTCTTCGCCGCCGCGGCCAAAGATAAAGGGATCGCCCCCTTTCAGGCGCACCACGCGTTTGCCTTTGCGCGCCAGCTCCACCAGCAGACGATTGGTCTCCTCTTGCGGTACCGAGTGCGCTCCGGCGCGTTTGCCGACGCAGATTCGGTCGGCGTCGCGGCGAACCAGATCCAGCACCTCATCGCTGACCAGATGGTCATAGAGCACCACGTCGGCCAGCTGCATCACCTGCAGACCGCGCAGCGTCAGCAAGCCGCTGTCGCCGGGACCGGCGCCGACCAGAATGATTTCGCCCTCGCGGTTCGGCTCTTCCTGCAGTTCGCGCTGTAGCGTACGCGTCGCCTCATCTACGTTGCCCGCAGACATCTGGCTGGCGAACAGGCCGTTAAAGGCGCGCTCCCAGAAGCGACGACGGTCGGACATGCGGCGAAAGCGCTGTTTCACGCTGTCGCGAAACCCGCCTGCCACCTCCGCCATCTGCCCCAGGCTGGCAGGCAGCAGCGCCTCCAGCTTTTCGCGCAGCATACGTGCCAGCACCGGCGCGGTGCCGCTGGAGGATATAGCGACCACCAGCGGAGAGCGATCCACAATAGAGGGGAAGATAAAGCTGCACTTCGGCTGGTCATCCACCACGTTGACCAGCCGGTGACGGGCGTTGGCCTCGTCATAAACCTGACGGTTGAGCAGGTTATCGTCGGTGGCGGCGATGGCGAGAAAAACCGCGTCCAGCTGCGCCGGATTGAACTCCGTCGCCAGCCACTCAAGCTGTTGTTCCTGATGTAACGCCTGAAGCTCGGGGCAAAGCTCGCGCGATACCACGCGTACCTGCGCAGAGGCGCGGCGCAGCAGTTCGATTTTGCGTGCCGCGACGTCGCCGCCGCCCACCACCAGCACCGGACGACCTTTGAGATCGGCGAAAAGAGGCAAATAGTCCACGATAACCCTGGTGTTGTAACCGTAATTTAACGCGACTATACGTTGCGCCCTTCTGGCAGATGAAATTACGAATTGGAATGAGTAGTTACCGAATGGAATAACGCCCCAGGGAAGCTCATAACAAAATGTGCTTAACAGATGATCTGACAAGGCTTTAAGAGCAAATCAAATTGTTTAATGTCGATCACAGTTTCATACTGAACGGCAAAAAATTTTGGCTTTTCGCCACAGGATGACCCACAAGGAACACAGCATGTTTGCCTTTCTCCGCCTGACCGCGCTGGCTGCGCTGTTAAATTGCGGTTTCGCTCTGCACGCCCAGGCCGCCAGCGTCGCGCCGGGAGAGTTTGCCGAGCAGCAGCTTCGCCACATCGCCACTTACTTCCCTGGCCGTATGAGCGGCAGCCCGGCCGAAATGATGGCGGCCGACTACCTGCAACAGCAGTTCACCGCGCTCGGTTTTCAGAGTAATACCCGCCAGTTCAATACCGGCTATCGCTGGCGCGAAGCCAATGGCGATCTGCGCCTGCATAAAGTGACGGCAACCTCGGTAATCGCCGCGCGCGCCGGCAGCGCGCCGCAGGAGATCCTGATTGTGGCGCATCTCGATACCTGGACGCCGCTCAGCAGCAGCGAGGCGGAGCGTAATCTTGGCGGCCTGCGCCTGCAGGGGGTCGATGACAATGCCTCAGGGCTGGGGGTGATGCTGGAGCTGGCGCAGCAGCTGAGTCAGCGGCCGCTGCACTACGGCGTGCGGTTCGTGGCGCTGAGCGCAGGCGAAAACGCGCTGGGCGGCATGCAGGATTATGTGGCGCGCATGAGCGAAAAAGAGAAAAAGAACACGCTGCTGGTGGTGGATCTCAACAGCCTGATCACCGGCGACCATCTCTACTTCAACAGCGGCAGCAATACGCCGCGCGCGGTGCGCAAGCAGACCAGCGAGCGCGCGCTGCGCCTGGCGCAGCAGCTTGGCATCTCCGCCGCCAGCCATCAGATGTCGGCGCGCGACTATAGCGGCATCAACGCGTTCGATAAGGCGGGCTTTCCGCTGCTGGACGTGACGGCAGCCAACTGGGCGCTGGGCGGCAAAGATGGCGCGCAGCAGCGCAGCC
This sequence comes from Pantoea sp. UBA5923, assembly GCF_002431095.1. NCBI lineage: Bacteria > Pseudomonadati > Pseudomonadota > Gammaproteobacteria > Enterobacterales > Erwiniaceae > Pantoea > Pantoea sp. UBA5923. The sequence goes on from NZ_DJDN01000018.1 coordinate 5,404, forward strand.
GCTCGAAGCGTTTTCCGGACGGCACGACGCGTCATCAGACCGACCGCGATAATCTCAGCTATCTGGATCGCTGGCTGCCAGGACGTATTTCACTGCGCACGCGCGACAGCGTGAAGGTGCTGCTGCCGCTGCTGGGCGAACTGACCAATCCAAAGGTATAAGGGTTTAACGCCAGCGAGAGGGTTAAGCGGGACGCGCGCCGCCTGAGGTGAGTCAGACAGCGCGCGGTAAGACTCAGCCTTCGTGCAGGCCGCACTCACGCTTCAGACCGAAGAAACGCGTCTCCTCTTCCGCCATGCCGGGTTCCCATTTGCGCGTGGTGTGGGTATCGCCCACTGACAAATAGCCCTCATCCCATAGCGGATGGTATTTAAGGTTATGCTGCTGCAGATAGTGATGAATCTGGCGATTGTCCCAGTCGATAATCGGCAGCACCTTGAAAACGCCGCGCTGCACGCCGAGCACCGGCAGATTCGCGCGGCTGCCGGACTGATCGCGACGCAGCCCGGCGAACCAGGTCTGCGCACCCAGCGTCTGCAGCGCGCGGTTCATCGGCTCGACCTTGTTGATCTGGTTGTACTGCTCAATGCCTTCCACGCCCTGCTCCCACAGCTTGCCGTAGCGCGCTTCCTGCCAGGCCGCCGACGTTTCGGCGCGAAAAACCTTCAGGTTCAGGCCGAGCTGTTCCGTCAACTGATCGATAAAGCGATAGGTTTCCGGGAACAGATAGCCGGTATCGGTGAGGATCACCGGAATATCCGGCTGCTGGCGCGTCACCAGATGCAGCGACACCGCCGCCTGAATGCCAAAACTCGATGAGAGCACAAAGGCGCCCGGCAGGTTCTCCAGCGTCCAGCTGACGCGCTCCTCCGCCGAACTTTTCTCCAGCTGCGCATTGGTGGCCGCCAGCGCCAGGGTGCGCTCGACTTTGTTCATTTCACTCAGTGCTGCGAGGTCAAACTGACTCATACTGCCTCCGAATCCCAGAAGTCTCGTGCCGGATCGACCACCGGCTTGACGATGCCCGCGCGGATCGCGAAGTCGCCGAAGCCCTCTGCGCCGTGGCGCTCCCGCGCCCAGCGTCCCACCAGCTCATCAATGCTGGCGAGGATTTCGCTTTCGGTGATGTTCTCGCGGTACATGCGAGGAATACGCGTGCCGATGCGGTTGCCGCCAATGTGCAGGTTGTAGCGGCCCGGCGCTTTGCCAACCATGCCGATTTCCGCCAGCATGGCGCGGCCGCAGCCGTTGGGACAACCGGTCACGCGTAACACAATGTGCTCTTCGCCCACGCCGTGACGGTGCATAATCTCTTCCACTTTTGTCACGAAGGCGGGCAGGAAACGCTCCGCTTCCGCCATCGCCAGCGGACAGGTAGGAAACGCCACGCACGCCATTGAGTTTTCGCGCTGCGCGGTCACGTTCTCCATCAGGCCGTGTTCACGCGCAATCGCCTCGATTCTCGCCTTTTCGTTCTCCGGCACGCCGGCCACGATCAGGTTCTGGTTCGCGGTCAGGCGGAAATCGCCCTGATGGACGCGCGCGATAGCCGCGATACCGCTTTTCAGCGGACGATCCGGATAGTCGAGCAGGCGGCCGTTTTCGATAAACAGCGTCAGGTGCCACTTATTGTCGATGCCCTTGATCCAGCCGAAGCGGTCGCCGCGCGTCGTAAATTCATAAGGGCGAATCGGTCCGAACGTCAGGCCGGCGCGCTTCTCCACTTCCGCTTTGAACGTTTCAACGCCGACGCGCTCAAGGGTATATTTGGTTTTGGCGTTTTTGCGATCGGTACGGTTGCCCCAATCGCGCTGCGTGGTCACTACCGCAGCCGCCACTTCAAGCGTTTTCTCCAGCGGCAGATAGCCGATCTCGCTGGCGGTACGCGCATAGGTCGCTTTATTGCCATGCTCAATCGACAGGCCGCCGCCGACCAGCAGGTTAAAGCCGATCAGCTTGCCCTTCTCCGCCACGGCGATGAAGTTAAGATCGTTGGCGTGCAGATCCACATCGTTGTGCGGCGGGATCACCACGGTGGTTTTGAATTTACGCGGCAGATAGGTTTCGCCGAGGATCGGCTCCTCATCCGTGGTCGCGACCTTCTCTTTATCCCACCAGATTTCGGCATAGGCGCGGGTACGCGGCAGCAGATGCTCCGAGATTTTCTTCGCCCACTCGTAGGCTTCCTGATGCAGCTCCGACTCCACCGGGTTTGACGTGCAGAGCACGTTGCGGTTTACGTCGTTGGCGGTCGCCAGCGCGTCGAGCCCGACTTCGTGCAGCATCTGGTGCGACGGCTTGACGTTCTTCTTCAGAATGCCGTGAAACTGGAAGGTCTGGCGGTTGGTCAGGCGGATGCTGCCGTACAGGGTTTTCTCAGTGGCGAACTTGTCGATCGCCAGCCACTGTGTCGGCGTGATAATGCCGCCCGGCAAGCGGCAGCGCAGCATCATAGCGTGACGCGGCTCCAGCTTCTGTTCGGCGCGCTCGGCGCGGATATCGCGGTCATCCTGCTGGTACATGCCGTGGAAACGGATCAGCAGAAAGTTATCGCCGCTAAAGCCGCCGGTCAGACCTTCGTCGAGATCTTCCAGAATGGTGCCGCGTAAATAGTTGCTCTCTTTTTTAAGACGCTCGGCGTCAACCAGCTTGCCTTCTACAACCAGCGGTCCGGGGTGTTTTTCGCTCATCAGTAAACGTCTCGTTGATAACGGCGCTCAATGCGCAGCTCACTTAAAAATTCGTCGGCCGTTTCACGATCCATTGCGCCGTGTTCGACCACCACATCCAGCAGTGCCTGCTCGACATCTTTCGCCATACGGTTGGCGTCGCCGCAGACATAAATATGCGCGCCCTCTTCAATCCAGCGCCATACCTCCGCCCCTCTGGCGCGGATTTTGTCCTGCACGTACACCTTCTGCTCCTGGTCGCGCGACCAGGCGAGATCGATACGGGTCAGCAGGCCCTCTTTTACGTACTGCTGCCATTCAACCTGATAAAGGAAATCTTCGGTGAAGTGCGGATTGCCGAAGAAAAGCCAGTTTTTACCGGTGGCGCCGTCATGGTCGCGCTGCTGCATAAAGGCGCGGAACGGCGCGATGCCGGTGCCCGGCCCGATCATAATGACCGGCGCGTCAGGGTTGGCGGGCAGACGGAAGTTATCGTTGTGCTCGATAAAGACGCGGATCGCCGCATCCTCTTCCAGACGGTCGGCCAGATAGCTGGAAGCGCCGCCTGCGCGGGCGCGGCCGTCGATATCAAAGCGCACCGCGCCAACGGTAATATGGACTTCGGTTTCATTCTCCGCCTGCGACGAGGCGATAGAGTAGAGACGCGGCGTCAGCGGACGCAGCAGCGTGGTCAGCTGCTCGGCGTTGAGTTCGGTCGGCGCGTTTCGCACCATATCGACGATGGGGAAAGTCTGCGCGTAGTGCTGCAGCTTCGCCTTGTCGCCCGCCAGCGCCAGCAGGGTTTCGTTGCGCGACAGCGCGGCGTACTGCTCGACAATCTGCGCGGTATTAACCGTCAGTTCGAAATGCTTTTGCAGCGCCTCGCTGAGCGGCAGGGTTTCGTTTTCGATCTGCACCGGCTCGTCGCCTTTCAGCCACAGCAGGCTCAGCAGTTCGGCCACCAGTTCAGGGTCGTTTTCATACCAGACGCCCAGCGCGTCGCCCGGCTGGTAGCGCAGGCCCGAATCGCCCAGGTCGATTTCGATATGACGTACATCTTTATCGGAGTGACGGCCGGTAATTTTCTGGTTTAGCGCAAAGCTGGCGGTCAGCGGCGCCTCTTTAGTGTAGGGGCTGCTGTGTACTTCATTGAAGCTGCCCGTTGCATTGGCGATCGCCTGCGCCGACGTCTCGCTCGGCACGCGCTGTTTCAGCACCTCTACCAGCGCGCGACGCCACTCTGCCGCCGCTTCAGCGAAATCAACGTCAGCGTCGACGCGGGCCAGCAGGCGCTCTGCGCCCAGCTCCGCCAGACGGCTGTCAAAATCTTTGCCCGCTTTGCTAAAGAATTCATACGAGGTGTCGCCGAGGCCCAGCACCGCAAAGGCGGTACCATCCAGCTTCGGCGCTTTTTTCGACATCAGGAACTTATGCAGCGCCACCGCCTCTTCCGGCGGATCGCCTTCACCCTGGGTGGAGGTCACCACCACCAGCAGCTTCTCCTGGGCGATCTGCTTGAATTTGTAATCGCCGGCGTTGACCAGCTTCACGTTCAGCTTCGCCGCCTGCAGATCGTCGCGCAGCTGCTCTGCGACGCGGCGCGCGTTGCCGGTTTGCGACGCCGAGATCAGCGTAATCGCCGGGATCTCCGCCGCCGCTGGCGCGCTGGCCGCGACGCTGCCGGGCGTCTGATTAATCATTCCCCAGAAATAGCCAGAGAGCCACGCCAGCTGGGTGGGAGAAAAATCAGTCGTTGCCGCCTGTAAGCGCGCAAGTTGCTCCGGATTAAGCGGGAGCAGTGAGCCTGGGGGTGCCTGAGTCGTCATCGCGTTAAAAATTCCAGTATCTGAAGTCCGGACGGTAAAGTAGCGGGAAGAGTGGTAGGTTACCGGCCCGCATATTAACGATTAAATACGGCTTCGACATAATTAATAACCAAAATGACTAAGCGGTTTTTCAGGTAGTTATAATCAGTAAAACTGGTAAACAAAGATCTTCGTTATCAATAAGTTACACGAGGGTATCTTATGGCGTTCGGCAAAAATTAGCCATTCTGGCGCGATGGATGCGAAAATTCCGTATTTCAGGTAGAATTCCCCGGTTTTTAAGCCTGAGAGCCATTATGTCTACCACACTGTTTAAAGAGTTCCAGTTCGAAGCCGCTCATCATTTGCCTAACGTCCCGGAAGGACACAAATGCGGACGCCTGCATGGCCATTCGTTTCTGGTGCGACTGGAAATTACCGGCGAAGTGGATGCGCATACCGGCTGGGTGATGGATTTCGCCGAACTCAAAGCGGCGTTTAAGCCCCTTTATGACCGCCTCGATCATCATTATCTGAACGAGATCCCCGGCCTGGAAAATCCCACCAGCGAAGTGCTGGCGAAATGGATCTGGGATGAGATGAAGCCGCTGCTGCCTGAGCTGAGCGCGGTAATGATCAAAGAGACCTGTACGGCAGGCTGCGTCTATAAAGGTTAATCCCCGCCAGGGCTGTGGTTGCACAGCCCGCTAATTCTGCTCTACGCTTCTTTACGTCCGCGTCATCTCTCTGTCATCTGCCCCCTCTACGTTGTCCTCTCCTTCATTAAAGATCAAGAGAATCAACGATGAAACTGAAATCCCTTGCCGCCATCGCGCTGCTTTTTACTGCCTCTGCCGCCGTTCAGGCGCAAAACGTGCTCGACTTTCCCCAGCCGGAAAACGTGCCGGATGAGTTCTATGCCGTCACCGAAATCCCGGCGGGCGGCATCATCAAATATGAGACTGACGCCAAAACCGGCTTTATCGTGGCGGATCGCTTTCAGTCGATGCCGGTAGCCTACCCGGCTAACTACGGCTCCCTGACCCAGTCGCTGGGCGGCGACAACGATCCGCTCGACGTGATCTTCTACACCCGCGCGCCGCTGCAGCCGGGCACGCTGATCAAACTGCGCGCCATCGGCGTGCTGAAGATGATCGACGGTGGCGAAGTAGACGATAAGATCGTCGCGGTGCCGACCAGCAAGATCGATCCCACCTGGGACGACGTGAAAAGCATGAGCGATCTGCCAAAGATCGAGCAGGAGCGTCTGGAAGCCTTTTTCCGCGTCTATAAGCAACTGCCGGACGGCCGCAAGAAGGTCGAGCTAAAGGGTTTTGAAAGCGCCGATGTGGCGAAGAACGAGATTAAACAGGCGTTTGACGCTTATAAAGCGAAGCAGTAATGGGGGCGGGCGACGCGCAGCGCCGCCCTGCTCTTTGCCGTCAGGCGATATTCAGATACTTATGGGTCTGCATAGATAAGCGCCAGTTGCGCGCGATGCAGGTTTCAATACAGAGTTTTGTCGCCGCATCTTTGCGGCTGATGGGCTGCAGCGCGATAATGCGCTGTTTGCTGTCGCTCAGCGTCGCCAGCAGTTCGTCCAGCGCCTCTACGTCACGCTCGCGCGCTACCGGGTGTTTGATCTCATCCGCACGCTGCAGCGCCTGCGCCAGCACATCATAGCCGCCGCGCATATTCACCTTCGGCGATACCGTCACCCAGGTTCGCTCAGAGCAGCGCACTTCATGCGTGCCGCTGGTTTCAATCTGGCACTGAAAGCCCTGCGCTTCCAGCGCCGCGGTCAGCGGGCGCAGATCGTAAATCGACGGCTCGCCACCGGTGATCACCACATGGCGCGCCGTCCAGCCCTGGCGCTGAATAGTCTCCAGCAGCAGCGACGCATCCGCGTTGCCCCAGGCATCGCTCTCAACCGTTTTCACCAGAATATCGCCCAGCGCCGTTTCCCGATCGGCCAGTTTTTCCCAGGTATGTTTGGTATCACACCAGCTACAACCTACCGGACATCCCTGTAAGCGGATAAAGATGGCCGGGACGCCGGTATAAAATCCTTCTCCCTGCAGCGTCTGGAACATTTCGTTAATCGGGTATTGCATTACGGACTCGCTAGAAAAAAACAGGGCGCTGATTATGGCAGATTTGTCGCGCAGCTCAACCACGCGTCGTGCCTTTTCTCAGTGCCAGCTCTACATCAATAAAGCAAAAGCCCCGCGCAAGGCGGGGCTTTATATCAGGCGAATGCCGTCCGCAGACGGCATCGTCAGGCGATTACGCCTGGCCTTTCACTTCTTTCAGACCGTTGAACGGCGCTTTTGAACCCAGCGCTTCTTCAATACGGATCAGCTGATTGTACTTGGCAACGCGGTCAGAACGGCTCATAGAACCGGTTTTGATCTGGCCTGCTGCGGTACCGACCGCCAGGTCAGCGATGGTGGCGTCTTCGGTTTCACCTGAACGGTGTGAAATCACCGCGGTGTAGCCTGCGTCTTTCGCCATCTTGATCGCCGCCAGCGTTTCGGTCAGAGAACCGATCTGGTTGAATTTGATCAGGATAGAGTTAGCGATGCCTTTCTCGATGCCTTCTTTCAGGATTTTGGTGTTGGTAACGAACAGGTCGTCACCTACCAGCTGGATTTTGTCGCCCAGCACTTTGGTCTGGTAAGCGAAGCCGGTCCAGTCTGACTCGTCCAGGCCATCTTCGATAGAGACGATCGGGTACTGTTTGGTCAGATCTTCCAGGAAGTGAGTGAACTCTTCAGAGGTAAAGGCTTTGTTGCCTTCGCCAGCCAGCACATATTTGCCGTCTTTGTAGAATTCAGACGCTGCGCAGTCCATCGCCAGGGTGATGTCTTTGCCCAGCTCGTAGCCTGCTGCTTTTACCGCTTCCGCGATAACAGCCAGCGCTTCGGCGTTAGAGCCCAGGTTCGGCGCGTAGCCGCCTTCGTCGCCGACTGCGGTGTTCATGCCTTTCGCCTTCAGCACTTTCGCCAGGTGATGGAACACTTCAGAACCCATGCGGATCGCTTCTTTAACGCTGGAAGCGCCGACCGGCTGGATCATGAATTCCTGAATGTCGACGTTGTTGTCGGCGTGCTCACCACCGTTGATGATGTTCATCATCGGCAGCGGCATAGAGAATTTGCCCGGGGTGCCGTTCAGTTCAGCGATGTGCTCATACAGCGGCTGACCTTTAGAGGCTGCTGCTGCTTTCGCTGCTGCCAGGGAGACCGCCAGGATGGCGTTTGCGCCGAAGTTGGATTTGTTCTCAGTACCGTCCAGGTCGATCATGATCTTGTCGATGTTCGCCTGATCTTTCGCGTCTTTGCCTTTTACCGCATCCGCAATCGGACCGTTAACCGCAGCAACTGCTTTAGTTACGCCTTTGCCCAGGAAACGAGATTTGTCGCCGTCGCGCAGCTCCAGCGCTTCGCGTGAACCGGTAGAAGCGCCTGACGGTGCCGCTGCCAGACCAACAAAACCACCTTCCAGATGAACTTCCGCTTCTACAGTTGGGTTGCCGCGGGAGTCGATGATTTCGCGACCGATGACTTTAACGATTTTGGCCATTACGATTTTCCTCAGTACAAGTTAGTCAATCCTAAGACAAACAACGCGCGAGAAGTTCGCGCGTTGCTCGTGAAACTTACTTCGCTAAACGCTTCTGGTGATCCTGCGCGGCCTTAACAAAGCCGGCGAACAGCGGATGACCGTCACGCGGTGTTGACGTGAACTCCGGGTGGAACTGGCAAGCAACAAACCAGGGGTGGTTCGGGATCTCGATGATCTCAACCAGCTGGTCGTCGCCAGAACGTCCGGCAATGCGCAGTCCTGCGGCTTCAATCTGCTTCAGCAGCAGATTGTTGACTTCGTAGCGGTGGCGATGGCGCTCGACGATGGTATCGGAACCGTAGAGCTGACGCACTTTGCTGTCCGGCGTCAGCTGGCACTGCTGGCTGCCGAGGCGCATGGTGCCGCCCAGGTCGCTGGTTTCAGTGCGCTGTTCCACATTGCCGTTTTCATCGCGCCATTCGGTGATTAACGCTACCACCGGGTATTTACAGTCTGGCACAAATTCAGTGGAGTTGGCGCCTTCCATCCCGGCGACGTTGCGTGCGAACTCCATCAGCGCAACCTGCATGCCGAGACAGATGCCAAGATAAGGCACGTTATTTTCACGCGCGTACTGCGCGGTCATCAGCTTGCCTTCCACCCCGCGGTAGCCGAAGCCGCCCGGGATCAGAATCGCATCCAGATCTTTCAGAATTTCGACGCCGCGCGTCTCGACGTCCTGCGAGTCGATCAGCTTGATGTTTACCGTCACGCGGTTTTTCAGGCCGCCATGCTTCAGCGCTTCAATCACCGATTTGTACGCATCCGGCAGTTCGACATATTTGCCGACCATACCGATGGTCACTTCGCCGCCCGGGTTAGCCTCTTCGTAGATCACCTGTTCCCATTCGGACAGGTTGGCTTCCGGCGCGTTCAGATTAAAGCGTTTACAGATATAGTCATCCAGACCCTGCGATTTCAGCAGGCCCGGGATTTTATAGATGGAATCGACATCTTTCAGCGAAATTACCGCTTTTTCCGGCACGTTACAGAACAGCGCGATTTTGGCGCGTTCGTTCGCCGGTACGGCGCGGTCGGAGCGGCAGATCAGCACGTCCGGCTGGATGCCGATAGAGAGCAGCTCTTTAACGGAGTGCTGGGTCGGCTTGGTTTTCACCTCGCCTGCCGCCGCCATATAAGGCACCAGCGTCAGGTGCATATACATGGTGTGCTCGCGGCCGACGTCGACCGCCATCTGACGAATCGCTTCCAGGAACGGCAGCGACTCGATATCGCCAACGGTACCGCCGATCTCCACCAGAACGACGTCGTGACCTTCGCCGCCTTCGATAATACGTTCTTTGATGGCGTTGGTGATATGCGGAATAACCTGAATGGTCGCGCCGAGATAGTCGCCGCGGCGCTCTTTGCGCAGCACTTCAGAGTAGATACGGCCAGTGGTGAAGTTGTTGCGGCGCGTCATTTTAGTGCGAATGAAGCGCTCGTAGTGACCTAAATCCAAATCGGTTTCGGCCCCGTCGTCGGTGACGAATACTTCACCGTGTTGGGTAGGGCTCATGGTGCCCGGATCGACGTTGATATAGGGATCCAGCTTCATGATGGTCACGTTAAGACCACGTGCTTCGAGAATGGCTGCGAGGGAGGCTGCGGCAATGCCTTTACCCAGAGAGGAAACGACCCCGCCGGTCACAAAAATATAATTCGTTGTCATGCTGAACCTGAGAGTTTAGGTTTAAAGACGGTGGAATAACCAGGACGGGAAAACAGTATACCTGAAACCCCTGTCAGCCACAATTGATGAATCACCGCCATCCTCCAACGCATTGCAGCGGGTAACATAGCGGATAGCTGACAAGGAAATGTTGACGCAGGTCACAACTTTTTTCTTGCGCTGAATCGAGTAAGCGTGAACGGCTAAATAGTATGCACTGCTGGAATAATCAGCGTTTTTCTGCGGCTTTAACCTGCTGCCAGGCCGCCTCCATTTGCTCCAGCGTCGCCTCCGGCATGCTCAGACCCTGCGCGGCGATAATCGCCTCTACGGCGCGGAAGCGGCGCTCAAATTTGTCGTTCGCTTTTTGCAGCGCGGTTTCCGCCTTGCTGCCCAGATGGCGCGACAGATTGACCGTGGCGAACAGCAGATCGCCTATCTCCTCTTCCAGCTTGAGCGGATCGATGGTCGCCTGCTGCGCTTCGTGCATCACCTCGTCGATCTCTTCGTGCACCTTATCCAGCACCGGCCCGATGGAAGTCCAGTCAAAGCCGACGTTATGGCAGCGCTTCTGGATTTTATGGGCGCGCATCAGCGCCGGCAGCGCTTTAGGAATATCGTCGAGCGCCGAGTGCTGCGCCTTTTCTGCCCGCTCCGCGCCTTTGATCGCCTCCCAGTTCTTCAGCACCTCGGCGCTGTTCTCCACGCTGACGTCGCCGAAAATATGAGGATGGCGGCGCTCCAGCTTGTCGCTGATGGCGTCGCAGATATCGTCAAAGGTAAAGCGATCCTGCTCGCTCGCCATCTGCGCGTAGAACACCACCTGAAACAGCAGATCGCCCAGCTCGCCGCGCAGATCGTCGAAGTCTTCGCGCTGGATGGCATCCAGCACTTCATAGGTCTCTTCCAGCGTATAGGGGGCGATAGAGGCGAAAGTCTGCTCGCGATCCCACGGGCAGCCGCGTTGCGGATCGCGCAGGGTTTGCATAATGCCCAGCAGGCGATCGAGTGAGCTCATAATTAATCCTTTTAAAACACGGGACGAAAGTGCAGGGATGAGCGCGCGCTCATCCCGCAAAATCAGTGAAGACGTCGGGCGTCGATGATATCAGGCACCTGGTTCAGCCGCGACAGCACGCGGCCCAGTACCTGCTGATTGTAGATTTCAATATCCATATCGATCGTGGCCAGCTGCTTTCTGGTGTCGCTACGGCTGGAGACGCCCAGTACATTGACCTTCTCGTTGGCGAGGATGGTGGTGATATCGCGCAGCAGCCCGCTGCGATCGTTGGCGGTAACGCGCACCACCAGCGAGTAGCCGCTGGAGTAGCTTTCGCCCCACACCGCGTCAACGATGCGTTCCGGCGCATGAGCGGTCAGCTCCGCCAGCTGGTCGCAATCGGCGCGGTGAATAGAGATGCCGCGCCCCTGAGTGATAAAGCCGACGATATCGTCCCCTGGAATAGGCTGGCAGCAGCGCGCAATATGGTGCATCAGGTTGCCGACGCCTTCGACCACCACGCGGCCGCTCTCTTTACGCGACGGCGGCGAGTAGCTTTTCTGCGTCAGCTGGCGCAGCGCCTCGCGATCTTCCTCTTCCGCGCTCGGCTTGTTGAGCTTCGCCTGCAGGAAGTTCACCATCTGGTTAAGGCGAATATCGCCGCCGCCGATCGCCGCCAGCAGTTCATCCAGCGAGGTGACGTTATAGCGCGGCAGCAGCAGTTTTTCCGCTTCGCGCAGGCTGATATCAAGCTGGTTGAGTTCGCTGTCGAGGATCTGACGCCCCGCGGCGATATTTTTGTCGCGATCCTGCTTGCGGAACCAGTTATGGATCTTGGCGCGCCCGCGGCTGGTGGTGATATAGCCGAGGTTCGGATTCAGCCAGTCGCGGCTCGGGTTCGGCTGCTTCTGGGTAATGACTTCGACCTGATCGCCCATCTGCAGCTGATAGGTAAAGGGCACGATGCGGCCGCCGATCTTGGCGCCGATGCAGCGGTGGCCGATATCGCTGTGAATATGGTAGGCGAAGTCGAGAGGCGTAGAGCCTGCAGGCAGATCCACCACGTCGCCTTTTGGGGTAAAGACATAAACGCGATCGTCGAACACCTGGCTGCGCACCTCTTCCAGCATCTCGCCAGAGTCGGACATCTCTTCCTGCCAGGCGATCAGCTTACGCAGCCAGGCGATGCGCTCTTCGTGTCCGGAGGCGCCGCGCGCGCTGCCGGTGGTCGGCCCCTCTTTATATTTCCAGTGCGCGGCCACGCCCAGCTCCGCGTCTTCATGCATCTGACGGGTACGGATCTGGATTTCCACGGTTTTGCCTTTCGGCCCGAGCACCACGGTATGGATCGACTGATAGCCGTTCGGCTTGGGATTGGCGACATAGTCGTCAAACTCTGCCGGCAGATGGCGATAGAGCGTATGCACGATGCCGAGCGCGCCGTAGCAGTCCTGCAGGCGCTCGGCGACGATGCGCACCGCGCGCACGTCAAACAGCTCATCAAACGCCAGCGACTTCTTCTGCATCTTGCGCCAGATGCTGTAGATATGTTTCGGTCGGCCGTAAACCTCGGCGCGCACGCCCTCTTTCACCATCTCTTTGCGCAGCGAATCGACAAAGTTTTCGATGTACTGTTCGCGATCGATGCGGCGCTCGTGCAGCAGTTTGGCGATGCGTTTGTATTCGTCAGGGTGCAGATAGCGGAAGCAGTAATCCTCCAGCTCCCATTTCAGCTGGCCGATGCCGAGCCGGTTAGCGAGCGGCGCATAGATATTGGTGCTCTCTTTCGCCGCCAGCACGCGCTCATCTTCCGGCGCGTCTTTCATTTCGCGCAGGTTCATGATGCGTTCTGCCAGCTTAATCACCACGCAGCGGAAATCTTCCACCATCGCCAGCAGCATGCGGCGCACGTTGTCTACCTGCTCGGAGGCCATCGAGTCGTTGTGGATCGCTTTGAGCTGACGAATGGCGTCCATATCGCGCACGCCGTGTACCAGCGTGACGATGCCGCTGCCGAAGGTTTCGCTCAGCTCCTCTTCGCTCACCACTTCCGCATTCGCCAGCGGGAAGATCAGCGCGGCGCAGGAGCTTTCGATATCCATGCTGAGCATCGACAGGATCTCCACCATTTCGATGCCGCGCCAGAGCAGCAACGACTGATCGGGGTGATCTTTCGTCTGCGCTTCGCAATAGCGCCAGGTCTCAGCGATGCGTTCACATGATTGCGGGTTGGCAATGCCAAGAGTGGCGATCCACTGATCGAGAGCGAACTCTCCTGCCGTATTTAAATGCGCACTTCTGACCGCAACCATATCCTCTCCTGCCACAGCAGCATCAATTGCCGCTTATGTTTTACTGAACAGCACCATGGATTCGAGATGACGGGTATGAGGGAACATATCCAGCATCGCGACCCTTTCCAGATGGTAGCCCGCCGACAGCAATGTCTGGCTGTCGCGAGCAAGCGTTGTGGGATTACACGAAACATAGACCACGCGCTCAGGCGCAAGTTTAACCACATGCCCCATTACGCCCGCGGCCCCGGCGCGCGCCGGATCGAGCAATACCTTGTTAAATCCTTGCGCCGCCCACGGCTGACGCGCAACGTCTTCCTCCAGGTTGTGCTGGAAAAAGCGGACATTTTTAAGATTATTCAGCTGCGCATTATACGCTGCCTGTCGCACTAATGCTGCAACGCCCTCCACACCCACAACATTTTGTACGAATTTTCCTACAGGGATCGTAAAGTTTCCCATGCCGCAAAAAAGATCCAGCACGCGGTCTTCCGGCTGAAGATCGAGCCAGTCTAGCGCCTGCGCCACCATCTGCTGGTTAACGGCGTCGTTAACCTGAATAAAGTCCTGTGGACTAAAAGTGAGCCGCACATCCCCGGAGTGGTAAAAGGGTTCGTCGCCGCGCACCTGCTCCAGCTCATCGCCGCCGCTGTCCAGAAACAGCATCAGGTTGTGCTCATGCGAAAAGCGTTCCAGTTTTTCCCGGTCGGTGGCGTGCAGCGCATCCAGATGGCGCAGCACCATCAGCGGGCCGTTGTCCGCCAGCACCAGCTCGATGTGTCCCAGCCGGCTGGCTCCCTTCAGCGCGCTGAGAGAGTCGCGCAGCGGCAGCAGCAACGCCTCAAGTTCGGGCGCCAGAATGGGGCATTCGCGAATCGCCACCAGATCGTTGCTCGCCTCCTGGCGAAACCCCATCTGCAGCTCGCGCGTTTTAGGCTGCCACTGTAAACCAAGCCGTGCGCGACGACGGTAGCCCCAGGCAGGCCCGGCGAGGATCTCATCCACCGCGACAGTGCGCTGCGCCGCCTGGCTCAGCATGCGCGACAGCGCCGCCGCTTTGCTGCGCTGCTGTAGCGGCTCAGCGGCGTGCTGCTGCTGACAGCCGCCACAGCGGGTAAAGTGCGGACAGCGCGGCTTGACGCGCTCCGGGCTGGTGCTTAACAGCCGCGTCGCTTTGCCGCGCGCGTACTGACGTTTCTCCTCCACCAGCGTCACTTCCGCCTGCTCGCCGGGCAGCGCGCCGCTGATAAACAGGGTTTTGCCCTGATGCCGCGCCACGCCCTGACCAAAGGGATCGAGCTCGTCCACGGTGACGGTGATGCGTTGCTTAGTCGTCACGCGCTGTTTTGCGGAGTAAAATTGCGCCATAGTGTTTTACATTCTCAATAAAAATTCAGCGTGCGCGCGCTTCAACGCGGCACAGGGATAACGGGCTGGCAAAAGCCGACGACTATTATGACGAAATACAGCCTGCGGGCGCGAATGATGATTTTAATACTGGCGCCGACCTTAATGATTGGGCTGCTGCTCAGCTCCTTTTTCGTGGTGCATCGCTACAACGAACTGCAGTCTCAGGTGGTGGAAGCAGGCGCCAGCATTATCGAGCCGCTGGCGGTCTCCAGCGAATACAGTATGACCTGGCACGATCGCGACGCCATGCGCGCGCTGGTCAGCCTGCTGCACCGCCGCCACTCCGATATTGTCCGCGCCATTTCGGTGTTCGACAATAATAACCGTCTCTACGTCACGTCGAATAACAACCAGAACCTGAGTTTGCTGCAAAAAGAGGATATCCGCGCGCTGCCTGATGAGGTTTCGATGGAGCGCCACGGCACGCTGCTGATTTTACGCACGCCGATTACGCCTGAACACCATGCGGTGGATGAGCTATCCAGCGAAGAAGCCAAACCGGCGGGCAACCCGCTGGGCTACGTGGCGATAGAGCTTGATCTCCAGTCGGTACGCCTGCAGCAGTATAAAGAGGTGTTCGTCGCGACCCTGATGCTGCTGTTTTGCCTTTGCATCGCCATGCTGTTCGCCTACCGCCTGATGCGCGACGTTACCGGCCCAATCCGCAATATGGTCACCACCGTCGACCGCATTCGCCGCGGCCAGCTCGACAGCCGCGTCGAGGGCTATATGCTGGGCGAGCTGAGCATCCTGAAAAACGGTATCAACGCGATGGCGATGTCGCTCACCGCCTACCATGAAGAGATGCAGCACAATATCGATCAGGCGACCTGGGACCTGCGGGAAACCCTGGAGCAGCTGGAAATTCAAAACGTCGAGCTGGATCTGGCGAAAAAACGCGCTCAGGAAGCGGCGCGCATCAAGTCGGAGTTCCTCGCCAATATGTCCCATGAGCTGCGCACCCCGCTTAACGGCGTGATTGGCTTTACCCGCCAGATGCTGAAAACGCCCCTCAGCACCACGCAGCGCGACTATATGCACACCATAGAGCGTTCGGCCAATAATTTACTCAGCATTATCAACGATGTGCTTGACTTCTCTAAACTGGAGGCGGGCAAGCTGGTGCTGGAGTCTATCCCCTTCCCGCTGCGCGCCACGCTGGACGAAACCATTGTGCTGCTGGCGCCCTCGGCGCATGAGAAAGGGCTGGAAATGACGGTGCTGTGCGACTGCAGCGTGCCGGATAACGTCATCGGCGATCCGCTGCGCCTGCAGCAAATCCTGATTAACCTGCTGGGCAACGCCATTAAATTTACCGAGCGCGGCACCATCGATCTGCGCGTCGAACAGCGCAACGTCAGCGCCACGCGCGTCGAGCTGGAGATTCAGGTGCACGACTCTGGCATCGGCATTTCCGAACATCAGCAGACGCAGCTGTTTCAGGCGTTTCGCCAGGCTGACGCCAGCATCTCTCGCCGTCACGGCGGCACCGGGCTGGGGCTGGTGATCACGCAAAAACTGGTCAGCGAAATGGGCGGCGAAATCGCCTTTCACAGCCGCGTCAATGAAGGGTCAACCTTCTGGGTGCGGATACAGCTCGACCTTAATCCCAACGCTCCGACGCTGCCGCGCGCGCTCGACGCCCTGTCGCGTTCGCGCATGGCCTACGTAGAGGCGCACGCCGCTTCCGCCGAGGCGGCGCTGAAGATGCTGCGCGTCACGCCGCTGCAGGTTGAATACAGCGAAACGCTGGCGGGCCTGCGCGAACCGCACTATCCGCTGCTGCTGGTGGGGCTGCCAATCGATATCACGCAGCAGGAGCTGCTGGATGATGCCTTTATCGACGCCCTGCTCAATCGTGCCGACTGCGTGCTGCTGGCGTTGCCGAGCGCCATGATGCTGCTGGCGGACCGACTCAAGGTGCGCGGCATTCACGGCTGCATCACTAAGCCGGTTTCCACCACGCGTCTGCTGCCGCTGCTGGCCGATCTGCATACGCGCCAGCGCAGCGAACTGCCTGACAGCGTGCGCCTGCCGCTGCGGGTTATGGCGGTGGACGATAACCCCGCTAACCTCAAGCTGATCGGCGCGCTGCTGGAGGAGCAGGTGCAGCACATTCTGTTGTGCAACAACGCCGAGCAGGCGATCGCCGCCGCACGCGAGCAGCCGCTGGATATTATCCTGATGGATATTCAGATGCCGGAGATTGACGGCATTCGCGCCAGCGAAATCATTCGCGGCCTGCCGCTGCACGCCAGCACGCCGATAGTGGCAGTCACGGCACACGCCATCGACGGCGAGCGCGAACATCTGATTAAAGCCGGTATGAACGACTATCTGGCGAAACCGATCGACGAAAGCCGGCTCAGTCAGTTGCTGGCGCGATACAGCCCGCCGCTGCCTGCGCTGCTGCCGCCGGTGCCTGCTGTTTCGCCGTCGCTCGACTGGGAGCTGGCGCTGCGTCAGGCGGCGAACAAACCCGATCTGGCGCGCGATATGCTGAAGATGCTGCTCGACTTCCTGCCCGAAGTGCACGAAAAGCTTGATGCTTTTATGGCGGCACACGACGTGCAGGGATTACGCGAGATTATCCATAAGCTCCACGGCAGCGCCAGCTACAGCGGCGTGCCGCGCATGAAGCAGCTCTGCCGCCAGCTGGAGCAGAACCTGCGTCAGAGCGACGATATCGACGCGCTGGAGCCGGAGCTGCTGGAGTTGCAGGACGAGATGGAAAACGTGGCGCGCGAGGCGCGGCGGCTGCTGGGGCACTCACTGGAACAGCCACCTGTTTAAATGTGTATATTTTTTAGGCGGAAAACGCTATATTCCGTACACGTGCCACTACACGTGTACGGAGAGATAAGCATGAGCATTTCAGCAGGTCGCCTTAAAAAAACGGTAAGCGTTACGCTTGAGCCTGCTCTTCTTGAGCAGGCTCGTAGCGAAGGAATTAATCTTTCTGCTACTTTAACGGAGGCGTTAAAACGTGAAATCAAAAAAGCGGAAGCCGAAAAGTGGAAGCAGGAAAACAAACGCGCCATTGAAGAGTTAAATCGCATTACAGACGAACATGGCTTGTTGTCGGATGATTACAGGACGTTTTAAGTATGCAATTTACTGTTTACCAAAATAATGGAAATAGCCGGGACTATCCTTTTTTGCTCGATATCCAGAGCGATATAATTGATGATTTGAACACCCGCCTGGCTATTCCCCTTTATCCTCTAGCCAGCTTGCGCAGCCAGACTCCACTTCGCTTAACCCCTCTTCTGGAAATTAACGGTGAGCCTTATTTGTTATTAACACATGCAATGGCGAGCGTTCGCAAAGCACAGCTTGGCGCAGAAGTTTGTAGCGTTGAGCAATATCGCTATCAAATTAAATCAGCTATCGATTTTCTACTGGATGGGTTTTAAAAAAGTACAAGCGCAGCAATTCATCTCTTTTTTAACACTGAGATGAATTGCTGCCTGCTAACGTGACGCTTGTTTTTTCGGCCGCCATATCCACAGCACCGCAATCGCCAGCGCAAACAGCGCGCCGAAGCCGATGCCGGTCGCGACCGCGGGCGCGCCCGCCTTCACCGCCAGCGTATACAGCCCCAGCATCACCAGCATGGCGATATTCTCGCCGAAGTTCTGCACCGCAATCGCATTGCCTGCGCCGACGCTCGCCTTGCCGCGCGCCTGCAATACGGCGTTGAGCGGCACCACGAAAAAGCCGCCCAGCGCGCCTATCACCATCAGCAGCAGGTAAGCATTCACCAGCGAATGCTGCAGAGAGAAGATCACCACCATCACGCCAATCAGCACGCCAGCGGGCATACAGCGCCGCACCGTCTCCAGCGTCACCAGCTTCGCCGCCGCGCCCGCGCCAACCACGATGCCAATCGCCACCATGGCATTGAGCGTGGTCGGCGTGGTGTTGTCGTTGATGCCGAGCGCCACCGGCACCCACAGTACCAGCAGGAAGCGCAGCGTCACGCCCGCGCCCCAGAACAGGCTGGTGCCGAGGATAGAAAAGCGCGTCTCCGCGTTATGCCACAGCAGACTGCACGCCTGGAAAAAACGGCGCAGCATCGCGGCGGGGTTCCAGCTCTGCCCCGCCCGCGCCGCCGCCAGCTTCGGAATAAAGAGGTTCGCCGCCACCGCCGCCGCGTAGGTAACCGCGCACGCCGCCAGCGCCGCCAGCAGGCTCCAGTCGGCGAGCGCGCCGCCCGATACCGACCCCAGCAGGATCGCGGCGATGGTGGAGCTCTCCATCATGCCGTTGGCTTTCACCAGCTTCTCGCCGGAGGTCAGCTCGGTAAGGATGCCGTACTTGGCGGGTGAGTAGGCCGCCGCGCCGATGCCTACCAGCGTATAGCCCACGAAAGGATTAAAGCCGAAGCAGATCAGCAGCGCGCCCAGCAGCTTCAGGCTGTTGGCGAACATCATCACCCGGCCTTTGGCGAAGCTGTCCGCCAGCTGGCCGACAAAGGGCGCCAGCAAAATATAGGCCGCGACGAACAGCATCTGCATCACCGGCTGGCTCCAGTCGGGATAAAGCTCGCTTTTCAGCAGCGCCAGGGTGGCGAAGAGCAGCGCATTGTCGCCAAAGGCGGAAAAGAACTGCGCGCCCATAACCGCCAGCATCCCGCGCGACGTCAGCGACATCTCCTGCGTATTCAGCGTGTTCATGCCTGCTCCTCTTCCGCCATTTTTTTCAGGCTGACATAGTCCGGCTTGCCGCTGCCCAGCATCGGCAGCTGTTTCAATACGCGGATATCACGCGGGACGGCAAGCTCCGGCGCGCCCAGCTCGCGCGCCGCCTTTTGCAGCCCGTCGCGTTTCAGGTCGCCGTCGGTGGTAAAGAGCACCAGCGCTTCGCCGCGGTTGCCGTCTGCGCGCAGCGACGCCGCATGCTGTTTTTCCGGCGACGCTTTCAGAGCGATCTGCTCGACGCTCTCCAGCGACACCATCTCGCCCGCGATTTTGGCGAAGCGTTTGGCGCGTCCCTGAATCTGGCAGAAGCCGCCCTCGTCAAAGCTGACGATATCGCCGGTATCGTACCAGCCCGCCTCCATCTGACCCTCGCCGTTGTCGGCGGCGGGCGCTTCCAGCACGCCGGGGTTTTCGACGCGCAGATAACCTTTCATGATGTTGGGCCCGCGCAGCTGCAGTCGCCCGCCCTGCTCAATGCCTTCAACCGACATCAGGCGCGAATCCATGCCCGGCAGAATGCGGCCGACGGTATGCGCTTTCGCCGCCATCGGTACGTTGATCGCCACCACCGGCGCGCATTCGGTCACGCCGTAGCCTTCAAGGATACGGATGCCATATTTCTCCATATAGATCTGGCGCGTCGCTTCCTGCAGCTTCTCCGCCCCCGCCACGACGTAGCGCAGACGCGCAAAATCGTAAGGTGCGGCAAAGCGCGCGTAGTTGCCGAGGAAGGTCGAGGTTCCGAACAGCACAGTACAGTTGCGGTCATAAACCAGCTCCGGCACGATGCGGTAGTGCAGCGGGCTGGGATAGAGAAACACCTGCGCGCCGGTCATTAGCGGCGTAAACAGACCGACCGTCAGGCCAAAGGCGTGGAACAGCGGCAGCGCCGACATAAATTTATCGCGCGGGGTAAAATCCGCCACGGTGCGGATCTGCTCCACATTCGCCAGCAGGCTTTTATGGGAATGCACCACCCCTTTCGGATTGCCCTCCGAGCCGGAGGTAAACAGCACCATCGCCGCCTCTTCCGGCTGCTGCGCCACCTGCGCGCGGCGCGGGAACAGCAGATGCGCCAGGATCCAGAGTTTATCCTGCGTCGTCACGCTGCCGCGCAGATCCTCCAGGTAGATCCATTCGATATCGCTCAGCCCCTGCGGCAGATGCCAGAGGTTGCCCTTCTCAAGGAACTGACGCGAGGTAAAAATGGTTTTGACCTGCGACGCGGTCAGCGCCGCGCGCATGCCGTTTACTCCGGCGGTGTAGTTGAGCATGGCCGGAACGCGGCCGCGCAGCGAGGCGCCAAGGATCGCCGCCGCCGTTACCGTGGTGTTGGGCAGCAGCAGGCCGACAATCTCGCCCGGCTGGCTGTAGCGCTCAAGAATACGCCCGACGCCGAGCGCCTTTTTCAGCAGTCCGGTATAGCTGTCGGGCTTCAGGTTAACGTCTTCGATGCAGCGCTTGAACGCCCCGTAGCGGGTACGGGCGCTGAGGAAGGCTTCAAACAGCGTTTCACGCGGGCGCACCGCCATGCGCGCCTCCATCATAATATGGTGGAGGTGTTCGCCCGCCAGCTGACGGCGTTCGCGCGCGCGCTTCGCTTCCGGCATCGGAATGCGGGTGGCGGGCAGCAGCGTCAGCGTGATGCGGGGAAAAAGGCGGCGCTTAAAGATGCCGGCCAGGCGGCCAAAGGGGGTGTACTCCGCACCCTCGATGCGCATCGGCACCACGCTGGCCTGCGATCGGGCGGCGACAAAACCGGCGCCGCTGTAGATCTTCATCAGCGAGCCGGTAACGGTGATGCGCCCTTCCGGGAAGATCACCACCGGACGGCCGCTGTCGATCAGCCGCACCAGCTGCTTGATCGACATCGGACGGGTCGGATCGAGCGGAACGAAGTCGATCAGCGGCTTCACCAGGCGCATATACCACTGCTCGCTGACGGAGGAGTAGACCGCGAAAACCGGCCTGATCGGCAGAAACAGCGCCAGCAGCACGCCGTCAAGAAAAGACATATGATTCGGCGCGATCAGCACTTTTTCCTGATGCAGCGCAGCGGTGTCGCCGCGCAGTTCCACCCGCCACAGCAGGCGGCAGACCAGACGTAAAAATGTAAATAACATGCCAGCTCCATAGCATCGCTAAAAAGGTTCCTAACGATGCAGGATCTGACGTCGTTCGACAAGCGTAAAGGCGCGATTTAAGGCGTCGCCTGCCATCCGCCGCCGAGCGCAGCGATCAGCGCTACGCTGGTGACCCACTGCGTGCTTTGCAGCGTCAGCAGGCTCTGCTGCTCGCTGAGGCTGCTGGTCTCAGTGGTGGCGACATCGAGATAGTCGATCATTCCCGCTTCATACTGGTTGCGCGTCACGCGCGCCGACTCGCGCGCGGCGTCGCTGGCGCGCTGCTGCGCCGCCAGCTCGTTGTTTAGCGTAGCCAGCTCCACCAGATAGTCCTCTACTTCCTGCATCGCCGTCAGCACCGCGAGACGATAGCTGGCGACGCTGGCGTCATACGCGGCGCGCGCCTGCTCCACCTTCGCCGAGGTGGCGCCGAAATCGAGCAGCGTGCCGCTCAGATCGGGGCCGAGCGACCAGACGCGCCAGGGCAGTGAGAAAAGATTATGCAGCGCCGAGGCGCTGGTGCCGCCGCTGGCGCTCAGCGTCAGGTCGGGATAGTAACCGGCAATGGCCACGCCGACGGCGGCGTTGGCCGCCGCGACGTTGCGCTCGGCATAGGCGATATCGGGACGGCGCTGCAGCAGCTGCGACGGCAGCGCCTGCGGCAGCGGCGGCAGCGTCGCGTTCAGCTTCGCGACCGGCAGGCTGAATTCGGCGGGCGTTTTCCCCACCAGCAGCGCGATGGCGTGCTCCAGCTGGGCGCGCTGCCACTGGTAGTCAAGCGCCGAGGCGCGGGCGCTCTCCAGCTGCATCTGCGCCTGCGCCAGCGTGGCGCGTGACTCGCTGCCGGCCTGGTATTTATTCTCGATCACCTTCAGATAGCGCTCATAGGCCGCAATGCTCTGCTGATAGAGCGCGATCTTCTCATCCATAATGCGCAGCTGAAAGTAGTCCTGCGCCAGCTCCGACTGGGCGCTGAGCGTTACGTTCGCCAGCTCGGCGGCGCTCGCCTCGGCGCTGGCGGCGTTCTCTTCACGGGTGCGGCGCAGTTTGCCCCACAGATCCAGCTCCCAGCTGGCGCTCAGCTGCGCCGAATTGCTGTTGATGGTGCTGCGCGCGCCGCTGTTCGCGGAGCGGGTGCCGCTGCGCGTGCCGCTGACGTCATAGCCGAGCGTCGGAAAGAGCGCGGCGCGCGACTGGGCGGCCAGCGCCTGGGCTTCGCGGTACTGAGCGGCGTAGCTGGCGACATTCTGGTTGGAGATGCTGACCTGCTGCAGCAGGCTGCTCAGGGTGGCGTCATGATAGACCGCCCACCATTCGCCTTTGCTCTGGTCGTCCTGCGGCGTGGCGCGCTGCCAGCCTTTGGCCTCTTTATAGTGCAGCGGCACGCTGGCGGCGGGACGCTGATAGTCGGGGCCGACGGCGCAGCCGCCAAGCAGCAGCAGTAAAGCGAGAGAAACTTTTTTCATGGATCACGATTCCGCATGGCGCAAACGGCGCCACTGACGTTGGGTGGCCCGACTCAGACGGTCGAACCAGAGATAGACTACCGGCGTGGTAAACAGAGTCAGCAGCTGGCTCAGCGCCAGGCCACCGGCGATCGCTATACCGAGCGGACTGCGCAGATCGGCGTCACCGCCGCTGCCGAGCGCCAGCGGCAGCGCGCCGAAGAAGGCCGCCAGCGTTGTCATCATGATGGGACGGAAGCGCATCAGGCACGCCTGAACAATCGCCTGCTGCGGCGAGAGGCCAAGGCGGCGTTCGGCGTCGAGCGCAAAGTCGATCATCATAATGGCGTTTTTCTTCACTATGCCGATCAGCAGAATAATGCCGATCAGCGCGATTACCGTCAGCTGGGTGTTGGTGAGCAGCAACAGCAGCAGCGCGCCGACGCCCGCCGACGGCAGCGTAGAGAGAATGGTCAGCGGATGCACATAGCTCTCGTAGAGCACGCCCAGCACGATATAGACCGCCGCCAGCGCCGCCAGGATCAGCCAGGGCATGGTCGCCGTCAGCTGGGCAAAGGCGGCGGCGGTACCGGCAAAACCAGCCTGAATGGTTGAAGGCAAACCGAGCCTCGCCATCGCCTGCTTAATGAGCACCTGCGCCTGCTCCAGCGAAACGCCGTCGTTGAGGTTAAAGGCGATAGTGCTGGTGGCCGACTGTCCCTGATGCGCCACCGACAGCGGCGCGTTGCCGGTAGTCAGGCTGGCGAAGGCGGAAAGCGGCACCCGATCGCCGCTGTCGTTAATTACGTAAAGTTCCTGCAGAATCGCCGGATCGCGCGTGTAGCTGCTGTTGAGCGACATCACGACGTGATACTGGTTAAGCGTGTGGTAAAGCGTGGCGACCTGGCGCTGGCTGAAGGCGTTATTCAGCATGGTATCAAGCATCTTTACGTTCACGCCGAGGCGGGTGGCGCGATCGCGGTCGATATTAATTACGATCTCCTGCCCGCCGGTTTGCGAGTCGGAATCGACGCTGTTGAGCTGCGGGATCGCCGCCAGCGCCGCCTGCACTTTCGGCGTCCAGGTACGCAGCAGATCGAGGTCGTCCGCCTGCAGGCTGTACTGATAGCTGGCATTGGCGCTGCGGCCGCCGATATGCAGATCCTGCGCCGCCATCAGAAACATCTGCGCGCCAGCGATATGGCTGGTTTTCATACTCAGCCGGTTGGCCACTTCGGTGGCGGTGGCGTCGCGCTGGTCTAAGTCTTTAAGCCGCACAAAGAAGTTGGCGCTGTTGCGCGAGCCGAACATACCGCTGCCCATCGAGGACATCACGCTCTCTACCGCCGGGTCGGACTGGATAATGCGAGTAAACATCAGCATTTTCGGCTTCATCGCCTGAAACGAGATATTCTGGTCGGCGCGCAGCGCCCCCATCAGCAGGCCGGTATCCTGATTGGGAAAGAAGCCCTTCTGCACCACGCTGTAGAGAAACAGATTAAAGAGAACGGTAAGCAGCAGGCTGAATATTGTCAGCTTCTGGTGGCGCATCACCCAGTTAAGCCCGCGCGCATAGGCCGCCAGCAGCGCGTTAAGCTGGTTTTCAATAAACTGATAAACCGGATGCGGCCGCCGGGTGACGCGCGGTTTGCGCTTCAGCAGCCGCGAGCAGAGCATTGGCGTCAGGCTGAGAGAGACGAACATCGAAATCAGCAGCGATACCGTGAGCGTAACGGCGAACTCGCGAAACAGGCGGCCCACGATGCTGCCCATCAGCAGAATGGGAATAAACACCGCCACCAGCGACACCGTCATCGACAGCACCGTAAAGCTTACTTCGCGCGCGCCGCGCACCGCCGCGCGTACCGGCCCCAGCCCCTCTTCAATGTGACGCGTAATATTTTCCAGCACCACGATGGCGTCATCCACCACAAAGCCGGTGGAGATGATCAGCGCCATCAGCGACAGGTTGTCGAGGCTATAGCCGAGCAGATACATCACCGCACAGGTGCCGATCAGCGATACCGGCAGCGCCAGCGCCGGGATGATCACCGCCTGCAGGTTGCGCAGAAAGATAAACACCACGGCGATCACCAGCAGCACCGCGATCAGCAGCGTCTCTTCGGTATCGTAGAGCGAGGCGCGCACGCCCGGCGACCGGTCAACGACCACTTTTAGCTGCGTATCGGCGGGCAGATTCTTCTCCAGCGCCGGCAGCTGCGCCTTAATCGCGTCGATGGTTTCGAGCATGTTGGCGCCCGCCTGGCGCGTAATGCCGATCATCACCGAAGGGGCGGCGTTGAGATAACCGGCCTGATACTGATCTTCTACCGAGTCATAGACGGTGGCGACGTCGTGCAGACGCACCGCCTTGCCGTCCTGATAGGTGACGATCAGATCGCGATACTGCGCCGCCTTGTCGAGCTGACCGTTGCTGTCCACCACCCACGACTGGCTGCTGCCCTGCAGCATCCCTTTCGGCAGGTTAGTGGTGCTGCTGGCGATGGCGCTGCGCACGCTATCGAGCGAAATGCCGTAGTGCGTCAGCTTCTGCGGCTGTAAATCGATCCGCACCGCAGGCAGTGCGCTGCCCATCAGCGACACCTCGCCGACGCCCTTCACCTGCCCCATCGCCTGCTCAATCTTGCTTTCGGCCAGATCGTACAGCTCGCCGGGCGTGCGCGTTTCAGAGGTGAGCGCCAGCATCACGATGGGCGCGTCGGAGGGATTGGCTTTGCGGTAGGTCGGCAGCGACTCCATGCTGCTCGGCAGCAGGCTGCGCGAGGCGTTGATAGCGGCCTGCACGTCGCGCGCCGCGCCGTTGATATCGCGGTCCAGCTCAAACTGCAAAATAATGCTGGAGGAACCCTGCGAGCTGCTGGAGGTCATTTCGGTAATGCCCGCGATTTGCCCCAGCGCGCGCTCCAGCGGCGTCGCGACCGTCGCCGCCATGGTTTCCGGGCTGGCACCGGCGAGGCTGGCGCTCACCATAATGGTGGGGAAATCGACCTGCGGCAGCGGCGCGACCGGCAGCAGCCGATAACCGAGCGCGCCGAGCAGCAGGATCGCCAGCGTCAGCAGCAGCGTCGCAACCGGGCGGAAGATAAACAGCCGCGTCAGGTTCATGACTCGCCTCGCGACTGCTGCTGGCGGCGTTTCACCCAGGCGTTACCGCGCTGCGCGATGGCGTCAAACCAGAGATAGATGACCGGCGTAGAGAAGAGCGTCAGCACCTGGCTGACGATCAGCCCGCCGACGATCACCAGCCCCAGCGGCTGGCGCAGCTCCGCCCCCGAACCCGACGCCAGCATCAGCGGCAGCGCGCCAAGCAGCGCCGCCATGGTAGTCATCAGAATCGGACGGAAGCGCAGCAGGCAGGCCTGATGGATCGCCTCGCGCGGGCTGAGGTGCTGCTTGTTCTCCGCCTCCAGCGCAAAGTCGATCATCATAATGGCGTTCTTTTTCACGATGCCGATCAGCAAAATCACGCCGATCAGGGCGATCAGGCTGAATTCGCTGCCCGCCAGCAGCAGCGTCAGCAGCGCGCCGACCGCCGCCGACGGCAGCGTCGAGAGAATAGTGACCGGATGGATAAAGCTCTCATAGAGAATGCCCAGCACCACGTACATGGTGAGCAGCGCGGCGAGGATCAGCCACAGCGTATTGCCGGTCGCGCTCTGGAAAGCGGAGGTTTCACCCTGATAGCGCAGCGTTATGCTCGACGGCAGCTGCAGCTGCCGCTCTACCTCGGCGATCGCCTTTTGCCCATCCTCCAGCGAATAGCCGCTGTTGAGGTTAAAAGAGATCATCACCGCCGGGAACTGGTTGAGCCGCATATGCATCAGCGAACCGGCGCGCTGGTGAATGGTGGCGACAGAGGTCAGCTTTACCATGCCCTTGCTGGCGTTGCTGCTGGCCGAGCCGGATGTCGTCGTCGAGGAGGTCGAAGTCGAAGCAGAGGTCGAGGTCGTCGCTGAGCTGGTGCTGGTGCTGGTCGACGGCTGGAGATAAACCTCCTCAAGGGAGGCTGGCGACTGCTGCCAGGCAGGCGCGACTTCCAGCACCACGCGATACTGGTTTGACTGCGTAAAGATGGTCGACACCAGACGCTGGCCGAAGGCGTTATAGAGCGCGGTATCAACGTCCGACGCGGTAATGCCGTAGCGCGCCGCTTTGTCGCGGTTCAGCTCCACCCAGGCGACGCGCCCCTGATCCTGCAAATTACTGACCACGCCGTTAAATTCCGGGCGTTTTTGCAGCGCCGCCACCAGCCGCGGCGACCAGGTGACCAGGTTTTCGCTATCGGGGTCGTCAAGGGTGAACTGATACTGACTTGGCGTGACCTGATCGTTGACCGTCAGATCCTGCGCGGGCTGCATATAGAGCTGAATGCCCGCCACCTGCGCCGCCGCCTGCTGAAGCTGCTTAATCACCACGTCAGCTTTGACGTCGCGCTCGCTGAACGGCTTCAGGTTAATCTGCAGCCGCCCGCTGTTAAGGCTGGTATTGCTGCCGTCGATGCCGATAGTGGATGAGACGCTCTCCACGGCTGGATTCGTCAGCACCGCTTTCGCCAGCGCCTGCTGACGCTTCGCCATTTCGCTAAAGGAAACGTCCTGTGACGCCAGCGTAATGCCCTGAATCAGTCCGGTATCCTGCGTCGGAAAGAAGCCTTTCGGCACCGCCAGATAGAGCAGCGCGGTAAGCGCGAAGGTCGCCAGCGCCACCAGCAGCGTCAGCTTCTGGTGGTTGAGCACGATGGTCAGCAGCCGGTCGTAGCCGCGGATCAGCCTGTCGAAGAGTTCGCCGCCCTTGCGTGCGAAGCGTGACTGCTTCTCCGGCGGGATATGGCGCAGCAGATAAGCGCACAGCATCGGGGTGAGCGTCAGCGACACCAGCATCGACACCAGAATGGAGACCGCCAGGGTAATGGCGAACTCGCGAAACAGCCGCCCGACCACGTCGCCCATAAACAGCAGCGGGATCAGCACCGCGATCAGCGAGAAGGTCAGTGAGATAATCGTGAAGCCGATCTGCTGCGACCCCTTCAGCGCCGCCTGCATCGGGGGTTCGCCCTCCTCCAGCCGCCGCGAGATATTCTCCACCACCACGATGGCGTCGTCGATAACAAAGCCGGTGGCGATGGTCAGCGCCATCAGCGAGAGGTTATTCAGGCTAAAGCCCGCCAGATACATCACGCCGAAGGTGCCCACCAGCGACAGCGGCACCGCGACGCTGGGGATCAGCGTCGCCGCCACGTTGCGCAGGAACAGAAAGGTCACCATCACCACCAGCGCGATCGACAGCATCAGTTCGAACTGCACGTCGCTGATCGAGGCGCGAATAGTCTGGGTACGGTCGGAAAGAATGGTCATCTTTACGCCATCCGGCAGCGCGGCCTGCAGGGTCGGCAGCGCCGCTTTGATGTTGTCCACTACCTGAATTACGTTGGCGCCCGGCTGGCGCTGCACGCTGATAACAATTGCCGGACTGCTGTTGGCCCAGGCTGACTGATAGCTGTTTTCCGCCCCCTGTTCGATATGGGCGATATCCTTCAGGCGCAGCGCCGCGCCGTTCTGATAAGTGAGGATCAGATTGCCATACTCGTCGGCGGTGCGTAGCTGGTCGTTGGCGTCGATGGTGACCGAGTGATATTTGCCATCGAATCCGCCTTTCGAGCCGTTGACGTTGCTGTTGCTAATCAACGTATTAACGTCCTCCAGCGTTAGCCCGTGTGCGGCGAGCGCCGTTGGGTTCATCTGGACGCGGATCGCTGGCTGATGGCCGCCCGCCAGCGTAACCATGCCGACGCCGGAGATTTGCGACAGCTTCAGCGCCACGCGGGTATTAACCAGATCCTGCACCTGCGTCAGCGGCAGGGTATCGGAGCTGGCCGCCAGGGTGATCACCGCGCTGTCCGCCGGATTGACCTTTTTATAGGTCGGCGGGTTGGGCAGGTCGCTCGGCAGCAGATTATCAGCGGCGTTAATCGCCGCCTGCACTTCCTGCTCTGCGACGTCGAGCGAGAGATCGAGGCCGAACTTCAGGGTAATGATGGACGATCCGCCGGAGCTGGTGGAGGTCATCTGGCTCAGCCCCGCCATCTGCCCCAGCTGGCGCTCCAGCGGCGAAGTGACCGACGACGCCATCACATCCGGGCTGGCGCCGGGATAGAGCGTGGTGACCTGAATCGTCGGGTAGTCCACCTGAGGCAGCGCCGAGGTAGAGAGAAACTTATAGGCGAAAATACCGGCGACCAGCACGCCGACCATCAGCAGAATGGTCGCCACCGGGCGCAGGATAAACAGGCGTGACGGATTCATTTTGCCTCGGCGGGTGCGGTCGGTTGCGTCTCATCCGCCAGCGTGACCTTGCTGCCGTTAGTCAGGCGATCGATGCCTTCGGTCACCAGGCGATCGCCAGGCTCGACCCCCTTGAGGATCGCCTGTTTGTCGTCGCCGAATGCCGGACCGGCAGAGACCGCCTTGCGCGTCACGGTGTTGTCTTTGTTGATAACGAAGACAAAGCTGCCGTCGCTGCTCAGCTGCAGCGCCTGCGACGGGATCACCGTCGCCCCTTTCAGGATACGCGTCTGCACGCGCAGGTTAACGAACTGGTTGGCGTAGAGCGCCTCATCCTCATTGGCGAAGGTGGCCTTCAGCGCCACGGTGCCGGTATCGGTGTCGATCTCGTTGCTGATAAATTTCACTTCGCCCTGCGCCAGCGCGCGGCTGTTGTCCTGATCAAAGGCGGTGGCCGGCAGCGCCTGCCCCTGGTGCAGCGCCTTAATCAGATCGGGGATATGGCTCTGCGGCACGCTGAAGGTCACGGCGGCAGGCTGCATCTGCGTGATAGTGACCAGGCCAGTGCTGCTGGAGCTTTGCACCATATTGCCCGGATCGACCAGCCGCAGCCCGACGCGGCCGCTGACCGGCGTGGTGATGCGCGCATATTCGATGCTCAGCTTCGCGCTGGCGATCTGCGCCTGATCGGCCGCCACCGCGCCGCGATACTGGCCGACCGTGGCGATTTGGGTGTCGAGATCCTGACGCGCCAGCGAATCCTGCGCGTAGAGCTTGCGGTAGCGCGCCAGCGTCAGCTCGGCGCTTTTCAGCAGCGCCTGGTTCTGGCTCAGCTCGGCCTGATACTGATTAAGCGTCGCCTGGAAGCTGCGCGGATCGATCTGCGCCAGCAGCTGCCCCGCCTCTACTTTTTGCCCTTCGGTGAAGTAAACCTTCTCCAGCTGACCGTCGACGCGGCTGGTCACCGTGACGCTGGCGTTAGGGATCACCGTACCCAGCGCGTTAAGGTAAACCGGCACGTCGGCAGTGGTCGCCACGCCGCTATGCACCAGCGTCGCGCCGCCGCCCATCATCGCCATTCCCGGCGGGCCGCCGCGTCCGCCGTGAGGGCCGCCAGGCGGCATTGCGCCCTGCCCTTTGCCAGACGGCAGCACCCGCCAGACGACGCCGGCAATAATCGCAATCAGCATTAACAACAGCAGCCACTTAAACCAGCGGGAGCGAGAAGAGCGGGACGCATTAGTCATTATCAAAGTCTTACAAAGAGTAAAAAGGAAAAATCCCCTTATTTCAGGGGATTATTTAAAGTCTAAAGCATAGCGCCGCGTATTATCCGCGAAAGCCCGTACGTTTTTCCATCGGGAAACTGTAATGGTTCCGTTAAGAAAGGTCAGGCTTTCCAGCCGCCGCCCAGCGCTTCATACAGCGTGATTTTCTGGTTTAGCTGGCCCAGACGCGCCGTTATCAACGCCTGCTGCGCGCTGTAAAGCGAGCGCTGCGCCACCAGCACATTCAGATAGTTGTCAATGCCTTGCTTATAGCGCAATTCAGAATAGTCGTAATCGCGCTGGTTCGCTGCGACCTCTTTTTCCAGGGCCGTTAGCTGATCCTGCCAGGTATCCTGACCGGCCAGCGCGTCATTCACCTCTTTAAATGCGGTCTGGATCGCCTTCTCATAGTTGGCGATTTCGATACGCTTCTCAATTTTGGCGATATCAAGATTGGCCTGATTCACGCCGCCGTCGAAGATCGGCAGGTTGATCGAGGGCACAAAGGACCAGGAAGCGGTTCCGCCCTCCAGCAGGTGCCCCAGAGAACTGCTGGCCGAACCGCCTGACGCCGTGAGCGAGATGCTGGGGAAAAAGGCGGCGCGCGCCGCACCGATATTGGCGTTGGCCGCCTTCAGCGTATGCTCGGCGGCGATAATATCGGGACGACGGGTCAGCAGATCCGACGGCAGACCCGCCGGGGTCGCCGGGAAGTCCCAGCGATTATTCAACGTGGCGTTTTTCAGCAGATCGGCGGGCAGCTCGGTGCCCGCCAGCAACCGCAGTGCGTCAACATCCTGGCGCACCTGACGCGTGTAGCTCGCCACGTCCGCCTCAGCGCTGCGAACCGTACTCTCCGCCTGCGCCACATCAACATCGCTGCTTACGCCGCCGCGATAGCTGAGCTGGGTTAATTCATAGGATTTCTGCTGGCTCTGGGCGGTCTGCTGCGCCAGATGCAGCAGATCGTTGTCGGAGCAGAGCGTCAGCCAGGCTGACGCCACCTGGGCAATCAGCGCAATACGCGTGGCGCGCTCGGTCGCCTCGGTGGAGAGATACTGCTCCTGCGCCTCGTCGCGCAGGCTGCGCAGACGGCCGAAGAAATCAAGCTCCCAGGAGGTGACGCCCAGCCCGGCGTTAAGCTCGTGATAGGTCACCGCACCGGAGCTTTTGGTGCTGTAGAGATTGGCGGGCTCGTGCGCCGAAGTCTGGCTGGCGGTGGCGCTGATCGACGGCAGCAGCGCGGCGCGGTTGACCTGCACCGTCGCGCGCGCCTGCTCAACGTTAAGCGCCGCGACGCGCAGGTCGCGGTTATTTTGCAGCGACAGCGCAATCAGCTGACGCATTTTTGCGTCGGTAAAGAAATTTTGCCACGGCAGATCGGCCACGTTGCCAGCGGGCGTCTGCTGGTCGTAGCGCGTCTCGACAGGCATGGCCGGGCGATGGTACTCCGGCTGTAGACTACAGCCCGCCAGCAGCAGAGCGAGCGGCAGCAACTTACAGCGAACATTAACGATCATGATTAACTTCCTCAGCGGCCGCGTTCTCTTTCTTACGTGAGAAGAACTGCGCCACGACTACGTAGAACATGGGAACAAAGAAGATGGCGAGGAAGGTTGCGGTGATCATTCCGCCCACTACCGCCGTACCGATAGAGTGCTGGCTGCCTGCGCCCGCGCCGTTCGAAATGGTCAGCGGCAGCACGCCAAGGATAAAGGCCATCGAGGTCATGATAATGGGGCGGATACGCAGCCGCGCCGCCTCTACCGCCGCCTCGACCAGACTCTTGCCGTCGCGCTCATGCAGCTCTTTGGCGAACTCGACGATCAATATCGCGTTTTTCGCTGCCAGCCCGACGGTAGTCAGCAGGCCGACCTGGAAGAAAACGTCGTTCTGCAGGCCGCGCAGCAGCACCGCGCAGATCGTGCCGAGAATGCCGAGCGGTACGGACAGGATCACCGAGAAGGGTATCGACCAGCTCTCATAGAGCGCCGCCAGGCAGAGGAAGACCACCAGGAGCGAGAGAACGTAGAGCTGGGTAGTCTGTGAGCCGGAC
This sequence comes from Pantoea sp. UBA5923, assembly GCF_002431095.1. Classification (NCBI taxonomy): domain Bacteria; kingdom Pseudomonadati; phylum Pseudomonadota; class Gammaproteobacteria; order Enterobacterales; family Erwiniaceae; genus Pantoea; species Pantoea sp. UBA5923. The sequence continues at coordinate 37,778 of NZ_DJDN01000018.1, forward strand.
GTCTGCTCCTCATAGGAGATGCCGTACCACTGCACGCGGAAGCCTTTCGGCAGTTTCGCCGCGATCTCCTCAACCGCCTGCATCGCCTCGCCGCTGCTGTAGCCCGGCGCGGGCGATCCCTGAATCTCCTCCGCCGTCATGCCGTTAAAGCGCTCGTAGTGCGGCGAGCCGCTGACCCATCTGCCGCTGCCGAAGGCGGAGAACGGCACCATGGTTCCGCTGCTGTTGCGGAAGTACCACTTATTGAGATCCTCCGGGGTGACGCGCGACGCCGCCTTGCCCATCAGGTAGACCTGCTTGACGCGGCCGTTATACATAAACTGGTCGATATAGCTGGAGCCCCAGGCCACCGACAGCGTGTTGTTGACGTCAGACATGCTGAGGCCGAGCGCGCTGGCGCGTTCGTCGTTGATCTCCAGCTGGTACATCGGCTCATCTTCCAGGCTGTTCATACGCACCTGCGTCAGACGCGGATCCTGGTTCGCCAGCTGCAGGAACTGGTGAGTGGCGTCCATCATCTGCTGGTGGCTGTGCCCGGCGGTATCCTGCAGGTAGAAGTCGAAGCCGGTGGCGTTGCCCAGCTCCATCACCGCAGGCGGCACCATGGCAAAGACCTTCGCGTTCGGGTAGCTGGCGAAATGCGCGCTGATGCGCGCCGCCAGCGCCTGGACGCTCTGGCTGCTTTGCTTGCGTTCGCTCCAGTCTTTGGTGCGCACAAAGACCATCCCGCTGTTCTGCCCGCGACCGGCGAAGCTAAAGCCGTTAACGCCGAACATACTGCTAAATACAGAGGCTTCGTTCTTTTGCAGATAGTCGTTGATATCGTTAAGCACCAGCTGGGTGCGCTGCGCTGAGGCGTTTACCGGCAGCGTGACCTGCAACATCAGCACACCCTGATCTTCTTCAGGCAGAAAAGTGGTCGGCACGCGGGTAAAGAGGAAGCCGGTGACGCCAACAATCGCCAGATAGACAACGATAAACAGACCGCGCCGCGAGATCACTGTGCTCACGCCGCGCGTGTAGTACAGCGTGCCGCTGTCGAAGTGACGGTTGAACCAGCCCGCAAGTCCGGTGGTTTTATGCTCCGCCGAGGCGCGTTTAAGGATAGTGGCGCAGAGCGCCGGGGTAAAAATCAGCGCCATCAGCACCGAAAGCGCCATCGCCGAGACGATAGTGATAGAGAACTGGCGGTAAATTACGCCGGTCGAGCCGGCGAAAAAAGCCATCGGCAGCAGCACCGCCGAGAGCACCAGCGCGATGCCGAACAGCGCACCCTGAATCTGCTCCATCGACTTGATGGTGGCAGTTTTCGGATCGACCTGCTCTTCATGCATCACACGTTCAACGTTCTCCACCACCACGATGGCGTCATCCACCAGCAGCCCTATCGCCAGCACCATGCCGAACATCGTCAGGGTGTTAATGCTGTAGCCGCAGGCGGCGAGAATGCCGAAGGTGCCTAGCAGCACCACCGGCACCACCATGGTAGTGATCAGCGTTGCGCGCAGGTTCTGCAGGAAGATCAGCATCACGAAGAACACCAGCACGATCGCTTCGATCAGCGTTTTCACCACCTCTTCGATCGAGGCGCTGACCACCGGCGAGGTGTCATAGGGATAGACCACCTCCACGTTGTCTGGCAGCGAATCTTTCAGCGAGGCAATAGTGGCGCGCACCGCTTTGGCGGTCTCCAGCTCGTTGGCGCCGGTAGCCAGACGCAGCGCGATCCCGGCGGAAGGCTTGCCGTTCATGATGGAGTCGATGGTATAGCTCTGCGGCCCCAGCGCCACGCTGGCGACATCTTTCAGGCGGATTTGCGAACCGTCGCTGTTGACCTTGAGCAGCACGTTTTCAAACTGGCTGACCGTCGTAAAGCGCGACTTGCCCAGAATGGTGGCGCTGGTTTTCGCGCCCGGAACGGTCGGCAGCCCGCCGAGCGAGCCGGAAGAGACCTGCACGTTCTGATTATTGATGGCGGTGGTGACGTCGCTCGGCATCAGGTTATATTTGTAGAGCTTCTCTGGATCGAGCCAGATGCGCATCGCATATTCCGCCCCCATCACCATAAAGTCGCCAACCCCTTTGGTACGGGAAATCGGATCCTCCAGCTTCGATACCAGTACATCCGCCAGATCGCCATTGCTCAGCTTGCCGTCTTTCGAGATCAGGCCAACGACCATCATGAAGTTTAACTGGTACTTACGGATACGGATGCCCTGCTGGGTGACGTCAGTGGGAAGCTGCGACTCAGAGAGCGAGACGCGGTTCTGCACCTGGACCTGGGCGATATCGGGGTCAACGCCCTGATTAAAGGTGGCGATAATCTGCGCGCTGCCGTCGCTGGCGCTGCTCGACTCGATATAGCGCAGGCCATCCAGCCCGTTAAGCTGCTGTTCAATAACCTGCACCACGGTGTTTTGCGTGGTTTCCGCACTGGCGCCCGGATAGGTAACAGAGATCGATACCGCCGGCGGCGAGATATTGGGATACTGATTAACCGGCAGGCTCAGCGTGGCGATAGCGCCGACCAGCATCACGATAATGGCCACAACCCAGGCGAAGATCGGACGCTCAATAAAAAATTTAGACATGACCTCTCCTTTACTGCGCTGACGGATCGGTCATCGACAGACTGACGCCGCCGGCAGCCGGCGTATCCTGGCTGGTCGCGGCCTGGGCTTTGACCTTGATGCCGCTGCGCACGCTCAGAAGGTTGTTAATGATGACCTGCTCGCCGCTCTTCAGGCCGCTGTTAACCAGCCAGCTGCCTTTCACCATCTCGCCGGTCGTAATGTTGCGCTGTTCAACGCTGCTGTCCGGTTTAACGACGTAGACATAGGGCTGCCCTTTGGTGTCATGCATGATCGCCTCCTGCGGCACCAGGATGCCCTGCTGCTGCACCCCCTGCGGGAAGACGGCGTGGACATACATGCCCGGCAGCAGCTCGTTATGCGGGTTCGGGAAAACGGCACGCAGCACGACAGTGCCGGTCGTCTCGCTGACGTTCACCTCGGAGAAAGCGAGCTTGCCTTCCAGTGGATAGGTGCTGCCATCTTCCAGCTGCAGCTTCACGGTGGCGGTGTTGTCATCTACCTTCTCCAGCCTGCCCTGCGCCATGGCGCGACGCAGGCTCAGCAGATCGGCGACCGATTCGCTGACGTCCACGTAGATCGGATCAAGCTGCTGAATAGTGGCGAGATAGTCGGTCTGCCCGTTGGTAACCAGCGCGCCGGCGGTGACCAGCGAGCGGCTGATATGACCGGAGATCGGCGCTTTCACCAGCGTGTAGTCCAGATTGACTCTGGCGGTCTCGAGATCCGCTTTGGCGGAACGCTCAGCGGCGACCGCATCGTCATAGGTCTGCTGGCTGATGGCGTGTGCCGCTGCCAGCGGCTGATAGCGCTTCGTTACCATTGCGTCGTTCTGCCAGGTCGCCAGCGCTTTGTCATAGGCTGCTTTATAGGTTGCCGGATCGATCTGGTAGAGCGGCTGCCCGGCTTTTACTTCGCCGCCTTCGGTAAACAGCAGCTTCTGTATCACGCCGCTTACCTGAGGGCGCACCTCGGCGGTTTTGACCGCATTGGTGCGGCCGGGCAGCTGTTTCATTAAGGTGACGGGCTGGCTTTTAACCGTTGTTACGCCTACTTGCGGGATGCTGGAGGCAGCAGGCTGGCCTCCTCCCTGATCGCAGGCCACCAGTAAAAACACCACGCTGGCAGAAAGGAATTTCAGACGCATAGTTCTTCTCATTACAGGAAAAAGTAACGAGAGTGATTACTCTCGTAGGGAAGCCTATTGTAGAGAAGCGCTGATGCAGGAATCTGTTAAGGTTGCGTAAAATATATTTTCTGGACGAAAATTCCGCGCTTTTGTGCCGCGATCCCGCACGTTTCGTTCAAGACAGAAGCGGCTTAACCCCGAGGTTCAATGCCGCGACGGCGCAGCTCGCGGCGCGCCAGTTCTTTAAGCCAGCAGCCGAGCGTCACATTTTCAGCATCGGTCAGTTCACGCAGCTGCTGATGCAGCTGATAAGGGATACGTAGTTGAAACGCAGCGGATCTTCCTTCGCCGCGCGGCGTTCGATCTTTGGTTTTCGGCATAGGTTTTTCCCTGAGCGACAGAGCGCCTTTTGCGGCGCTACCCACGCCGCAAAAGGCTAACGCCCCGTTATGGAATGCAGGATAACGGTTCGTTGCAGTTACCCTATCGCACCGGCTTTTTTTTTGTTCGCGTCAAAGCGTTAAGGGCGGGTTAAGAGATGTGTGCAGATTGCGGCGGGTTAACAAAAGACAAAAAAAACCCACGCATCCGCGTGGGTTGGTGCAATAAACAGGGTGGATTATCCTTGCGGATATCGCTGCCTGGGCAGCGCGTCTTCGCACCTATCAATACCTCTGGGACTGCTATCCTCGCACTCTGCGGCGGGACAAAACAGCGCGAAAACGCAACGATATTCGGGGAAATGAAACCAGGTATGAATAAGTTCCACTTCCGGTTACACCCTGATTTTATTAAGATTTATCTGAAGGCTTACTGTAAATCGCATCCGGCGCGATATTCATATGCTTCAGCACTGGGCCCATGATATTGCCGAAAATAGGCGCGGCGACCGAGCCGCCGAAGTGATCCCCGGCGGTGGGATGGTTAATCATTACCACCAGCGCCACTTCCGGATGACTGGCGGGCGCAATGCCGGCGGTATAGTTGATATAGCCGCCATCATATTTGCCGCTGTCGCCCATCTTCTCCGCCGTACCGGTTTTCGTCGCCAGCCGGTAGCCAGGCACCGCCGCTTTGATCCCCGTACCGCCTGGCAGCACGTCGCTCTCCAGCATATGCACTACCTCTTTTACCGTTTCCGGATTCGCTACCTGCCTGCCAAGCACCGGCGGCGTCACGCGGGTAATCGACAGCGGACGGTAAACGCCGAAAGAACCCAGCGTGGCGTATTCCCGCGCGATCTGCAGCGGCGTTACGCGCAGGCCATAGCCGAAGGAGAAGGTCGCGCGCTCGATATCCGCCCAGCGCTGACGGTGCGCCGGAAAGTAGCCGACGCTCTCGCCGGTCAGCCCCAGGCCGGTCGGTTTGCCCAGGCCAAACGCCTGATAGGTATTGACCAGCGCCTCGGCGGGCATCGCCAGCGCGATATGGGACACGCCGATATCGCTCGATTTCTGCAAAATGCCGGTCATGGTCAGGCGCGGCCAGTGGCCGACGTCGCGGATCAGGTGGCCGTTTACCCGATACGGCGTGGTGTCGATTACCGAATCGGGGCGCACCAGATGACGCTCCAGACCTTCCATCACAACCAGCGGCTTCACCGTTGAGCCGGGTTCATAGCTGTCGTTGATCGCCGCGTTGCGCATCTGCGCCGGGGTGGCGCCGTCGTAGTTGTTCGGGTTGAACGACGGGTAAGAGGCCATGCCAAGAATTTCGCCGGTATCGATCTTTATCAGCACCGCCGCGCCGGAATCCGCTTTATTCAGCAGCACGCCATCACGCAGCTTGCTGTAGAGGGTGTACTGATCGAACTTATCGATGCTGAGCTGCACCGTCGGCGGCTGCGTCGGCGGCGTATAGCTCAGCATTGAGATAATATTGCCGGCGGCGTCCTGACGGTACACCTCTTTGCCCGGCACGCCCTGCAGCAATTTGTCATAGCCTTTTTCCAGCCCGTTCAGGCCAGAGTTGTCTGCGCCAACGATGCCAATAAGCGGCGCGGCCGCCTCGCTCATCGGGTAGAAGCGGCTGTCGTCATAGACTTCGCTGATGCCCTTCAGATGCAGTTCGGCAATATCTTTAGCGATGCCAAGCTCGATTTTACGGCCCAGATAGAGAAAGCGGCGTTTCGGGTTGGCGGTGATCTGCGCGGCGATCTGCTCTGGCCGCATATTCAGCGCCGAGGCCAGATAGGCCCATTTGGCGCTAAGGAAGTCGGGGTTCGCCTCCAGCACGCGCATTGGATCGGCGATAACGTCGCGCGACGGCACCGAAAGCGCCAGCGCTTCGCCGTTGCGATCCAGCAGAGTGCCGCGGTTGGTCGGCAGCGTGACGGTGCGCAAGGAGCGCTGGTCCGCCTCGTGCTCCAGCATCGGCTGGTTAAGAAACTGCAGATCGGCGATGCGCGCCAGCAGTACCACCATGCAGGTCAGCACGCCAAGGCAGATCAGGCGAAAGCGAAACGGGTTAAAAGGGGCTTTGATCTGGTCTTTTCCCAGTAGTTTTTTTATCCGGGGCATGGCAATCCGCTGCAAAGAAAAAGTAAAAAATATCTACGCGAGCAGTTATAAAGAAAGCGTTACGTTGTTAACAGGAAAACTGTGTATCAGTTCGTAATCGGCGCGCCAGGCAAAAAAAAACCTGCGCATCTGCGCAGGTCGGTGTAATCAAGAAAATCTATTGATGTTCACCCATCAATACCTCTGGGACCCTGACTGTAGCAAGGCCGCGAGACGGGCTGCCATCACTCAAACGCAACAGTGTCCGGCAAAATGTAACCAGCCATGTGTTTGTTAAGCAATTTTGCAAACCGCATGTTTTTTGATGTCCACCAGGCAACTCATGGCGTTCGGCCCCTGCGTCAGCGACGAGGTGCCGATATCGAGCGTCAGCACATTGGGGTTGCCCGCGCGGTCGAACGGCTGCCACTCTGCGCCAAAACCGGGATCGAACCAGGCGCCGGTGGCGACGATGACCACGCCCGCCGTCAGCCCGTCGGTCAGGCGCACGCCCGCCAGCATCGCGCCGCGCGCGTTGCGCACTTCAATCACCTCGCCGTCCGCAATGTCGCGCGCCGCCGCGTCCTGCGGATGCATATAAAGGGTTTCATGTCCGGCGGTTTTATTGCCCTGCACCGTCGGCGTGGCGTCAAGCTGACTGTGCAGCCGATCCGACGGCTGGATAGAGATCATATGCAGCGGGAACTGTTCGCTCAGCGCCGCGCCCAGCCACTCCTGCGGCTCGCGCCATTCGGGATGACCAGCGAAATCCGCCAGCTTATAGTCGGCGATGGTCTGGCTGAACAGCTCAATCTTGCCGCTGGCGGTCTTGATCGGATGACGCTCAGGATCGGCGCGGAAATCCTCCATAAAGATATAGGGCTTGCCCCCTTCCGGGATCTCGACAAAACCGCGCGACCAGAACTCCGCAAACTCCGGGAAATCGATCCCTTTGCGCGCATGCGCCACCGCGCACTGCTGGTAGAGATACTCAATCCACTGGCGTTCATCGCGCCCCTCGGTAAACGCCTCGCGGTAGCCGAGACGCTCGGCCAGATCGGCGAAAATATCAAAGTCGTTACGCGCCTGATGCTGCGGCCTGATCGCCTGGTGCATCGCCAGCACAAAGCGGTCGCGCGACGAGCCGCCAATATCGTTGCGCTCCAGCGTGGTAGTCGCGGGCAGCACGATATCCGCCATCTGCGCCGCTGGCGTCCAGACGATATCCTGCACTACCACGGTATCGGGCTTCTGCCAGCCCTCGACCAGCCGGTTAAGCTGCTGATGATGATGGAAGGGATTGCCGCCCGCCCAGTGCACCAGATGAATGTCGGGATAGGTCAGCGTTTCCCCCTGAAAGGTATAGGGCTGACCGGGATTGAGCAGCATATCGCTGATGCGCGCCACCGGAATCGACAGGCCCGAAGGATTGGGGCCGGTGGCCATCAGCGGCGCGGGGCCGTCCTGACGCGGGTTGCCGACGCTGTTCATCGAACCGTGGCCGAAGGAGAAACCGGCGCCCGGCAGGCCAGGCTGGCCGAGCATGGACGACAGCGCAATCATCATCCAGTAAGGCTGCTCGCCGCGATGGGCGCGCTGAACCGAGTAAGAACAGGTAATAAAGCTGCGCTTGCCGATCAGCTGTTCGGCCAGTCGCACAATGCGCTCCGGCGGAATGCCGGTGATGCGGCTCGCCCAGCCGGCGGTTTTGGCGATGCCGTCGCTTTCGCCCAGCAGATAGGCGCGCAGCTGCGGCCAGCCGGTGCAGTGGCTGGCGAGAAACGCCTCATCCACCGCGTTGCGCTGGGCGATCTCATAACCCAGCGCCAGCATCAGCGCCACGTCGGTATTGGGGCGAATCGGGATCCAGTCGGCGTTGACGAACGCCGGACAGTCGTCGCGCATCGGGCTGATATTAATAACCGGCGTGCCTTTGGCCGCCAGCTGTTCCAGCGCCGGTTTCAGGCTGTGCTGGCCCGCGCCGCCCGACGCCACCTGGGCGTTTTTCAGCGCCAGCCCGCCGAAGGCGACGAAGATTTCCGCGTGCTCTACCACCTGCGGCCAGTCAGTAACGCGCCCGGTCAGCGGCATATAGGTGCCAATCACATAGGGCAGGAAAAACTGCGCCGCTCCCCAGCTGTAATTGCCTTGCTGATCGACGCCGCCACCGCCCTGAAAATAGAAGCGACGGATCAGGGAGCGCGCATGGTTGACGCGGCCCGCCGACGACCAGCCGTAAGAGCCGTTGAAAATGCCTGAGGCGCCGTAGCGTTCGCGGATGCGGCGATTTTCCTCCGCCACCAGATCCAGCGCGGTCTCCCAGTCAACGGCGACGAAGTCTTCCCGTCCGCGCAGCGTGCGGTCGCTTTTTTCGCGCGCTTTCAGCCAGGAGCGGCGCACCATCGGCTGGCGAATACGTTTGTCGGAGTAGACCAGTTCAGGAATGGTGTTCAGCATCGGCGACGGATCGGCGTCGGCGAAGAACGGCTCGCAGCCGATCAGGCGATCGTTTTCAGTTACGGCGGAGAATGCGCCCCAGTGCGCCAGATGCGGCACTCGCTTTTTCATGGTTTCTTTTACGGCAGGTAAGGGAAAAACGCAGGATACCACGCGACCCTGCGCCGGGTTAAGCCTGGAATTTTGCCCCTTTTTGCGACGGCGCAGACATTCTACCGGCTTGATGTAGGCCGCCTTTTCCGTAACACTGCTGCCATGTGTAAACGTTTTCCCTAAAGCAGGTCGAGGCATGGCTACGATTAAGGATGTTGCCAGACTGGCGGGTGTTTCCGTCGCGACGGTTTCCCGTGTGATTAATAATTCGCCTAAAGCCAGCGAGAGTTCGCGTCAGGCCGTCAGCCAGGCGATGGAGGAGCTGCAGTACCATCCTAACGCCAACGCGCGCGCCCTGGCGCAGCAGTCGACAGAGACCTTAGGGCTGGTGGTGGGCGATGTGTCCGACCCTTTTTTCGGCGCAATGGTTAAGGCAGTTGATGAAATAGCCGGACAGACCGGCAACTTTTTGCTGATTGGTAACGGTTACCACAACGAGGAAAAAGAGCGTCAGGCAATTGAGCAGCTGATGCGCCATCGCTGCGCCGCGCTGGTGGTGCATGCCAAGAAAATCCCCGACGCCGAGCTGGAGCTGCTGATGAAGCAGGTGCCGGGCATGGTGCTGTTAAACCGACTGCTGAAAGGGTTTGAACAGCGCTGTATCGCGCTCGACGACCGCTACGGCGCCTGGCTGGCGACGCGCCATCTGATCCAGCAGGGGCATCAGAATATCGCCTTTATCTGCTCCACCCATCCGATTTCTGACTCCGAAGACCGCCTGCAGGGCTATTACGACGCGCTGAAAGAACACGGCCTGCCCTGCAACGATCGGCTGGTAACGCTGGGCGAACCGGATGAAGTCGGCGGCGAACAGGCGATGACCGAGCTACTGGGGCGGGGCCGCAGCTTTTCCGCCGTGGCCTGCTATAACGACTCGATGGCCGCCGGGGCGCTGGCGGTACTGAGCGACAACGGCGTGCGCGTGCCGGAGGAGATGTCGCTGATCGGCTTCGATGACGTGCTGGTGTCGCGCTACGTGCGCCCACGCCTGACAACGGTGCGCTATCCCATCGTCACCATGGCGCAGCAGGCGGCAGAGCTGGCGCTGGCGCTGGCCCACGGGCAGCCGCTGCCGGAGGTGACCAATATGTTCAGCCCGACGCTGGTGCGGCGGCATTCAGTGAGCGGGCCGGGTTAAATCTCGCGCCGGTAAAGCCTGACCCTTTTATGCGGGTAGTCCAGCGCCTCGCCCGCTGGCGTCCAGCCGTGACGTTCGTAGTAGTCGCCAAAGGTGGACCAGAGCCACAGGCGGCCATAGCCGCGCTGCCGCGCGTAGTCGATCACATGCTGCTGTAGCGCCGCGCTCAGGCCGCTGCCGCGCGCGCTTTCTTCGACGTAGAGCGCAGCGAGCCAGGGAAAGAGATCCTGACGGCTGATCAGGTCGCAGCGCCAGAAGCCCACCGTACCCACCGCCCTGCCCGCGTCGTCAACGGCGACGAAGGTGACGGGGAACTCCGCCTCCTGTAGCGAACTCTCTACCACGCTGGCCATAAAGTCGCGGCTGTTGTCCGCGTCAAAAGCGCGCCACAGCCAGTCAGAGACCTGTCCGGCAAACTGCGGCGCGTCGCGCAAAGAGAGGATCTTCACCTGACGCGCGCCTTAGCTCAGCTCAAGCGCCAGCAGTTCCTGAATGGTCTGCGCCCGACGGATTTCACGCGGTCTGCCCTGTTCGAACAGCACTTCCGGGATCAGCGGACGGCTGTTGTAGTTAGAGGACATCGATGCGCCGTAGGCGCCGGTATCGTGAAACACCAGATAATCGCCCACCCGCGCCGCAGGCAGCGCGCGCGTTTCGACCTTGCCGCCTTCCAGCTGGGTAAAGACGTCGCCTGACTCGCACAGCGGCCCGGCGACCACGCTGTCAACCAGCGTCTGCTCATCGACAGCGCGTCCGTCGCCCGCCAGCAGCGAAATATGGTGATAGCTGCCGTACATAGAGGGGCGCATCAGATCGCTGAAGCCCGCATCCACCAGCACGAAGTGGCGGCTGCCCATCGCTTTCACCGCGCGCACCTGCGATACCAGCACGCCTGATTCAGCAACCAGAAAACGGCCCGGCTCGATCTCCAGCTTGACCGGATGGCCGAGATGGGCGGCGATACGCTGGCGCGCCGCATCCCACAGCCCGAAATAGTGCGCGGTGTCGATCGCCTCTTCGCCGAAGCGGTAAGGAATGGAGAGGCCGCCGCCCGCTGAAATCGCCTCAAGATCGTGGCCGAGCGCGATCACCTGCTCCACCATCGCGTCGCATACCTGCTGGAGATGGCCGTAATCGACGCCGGAGCCGATATGCATATGCAGACCGACCAGCCGCAGGCCATGCTGTTCAATCGCCTTCAGCGCCTGCGGCAGCTCGCTGTGCCAGATGCCGTGTTTGCTGTTCTCGCCGCCGGTATTGGTTTTCTGGCTGTGGCCGTGGCCGAAGCCGGGATTAATGCGCAGCCACACCGCGTGGCCAGGGGAAACGTCGCCCAGCTGATGCAGCATATCCACCGAACCGGCGTTAACCGGCACCTTCAGCTCCGCGATGCGCGCCAGCGTCGGCCGATCGAAAACGTCGGCGGTAAATACGATCTCTTCGCCGCCAGGCTGAAAACCCGCCGCCAGCGCGCGTTCGATTTCGCCGAGCGATACCGAATCGACCTTAACGCCCGCCGCGCGCATCAGGCGCAGGATATGAATGTTGGAGCAGGCTTTCTGCGCGAAGCGCACTACGTCGAAGGCGCGCAGCTGTTCGATACGCTGCTGAATAATCTGGGCATCATAGGCCCAGAACGGGCCGTTGTACTGCTGCGCCAGCGGCAACAGCTGTTGGGCGTTGAGCGCAGTAGTGTGGTCGGTTAAGGCGCGTGGCATAAGGATTCTCCTGTGGTTACGCCTATTAAGCCAGAACAGTGCCATGCTGAAAAATATCTGTTTTAATAGCTTCTATGCAAAATGGATATGGTAGCCCATGGCGAAAATCAACTGGCGACACATCGAGATCTTTCACGCGGTGATGACCAGCGGCAATCTGACGCAGGCCGCTACGCTGCTCAACACCTCGCAGCCCACCGTCAGCCGTGAGCTGGCGCGACTGGAAACGCAGCTTGGGCTACGGCTCTTCTCGCGCGTGCGCGGTCGGCTGCAGCCCACGGTGCAGGGGTTGCGCCTGTTCGAAGAGGTGCAGCGCTCGTGGTACGGGCTGGATCGCATTATGGAGGCGGCGGACGGGCTGCGTCAGTTTCGTCAGGGGGAGCTGTCGATCGCCTGCCTGCCGGTCTTTTCGCAGTCGCTGCTGCCGCCGCTGGTGCAACCCTTTATGCAGCGCTATCCCGACGTCAGCCTGAACATTATCCCGCAGGAGTCGCCGCTGCTGGAGGAGTGGCTGTCGGCGCAGCGCTACGATCTCGGCCTGACCGAAACCCAGCACGCCCCCGCCGGTACGGAACGCCTGGCGCTGCTGACCTGCGACGAGGTGTGCGTTCTGCCGCAGCAGCATCCGCTCTGCGCGCGCGCGGTGCTGACGCCGCAGGACTTCGCCGGAGAAAACTATGTCAGCCTGTCGCGCGCCGACAGCTATCGCCAGCTGCTGGATACGCTGTTTCATGAAAATGGCGTGGAGCGCAGGCTGGTGCTGGAGACGCACAGCGCGGCGTCGGTTTGTGCGATGGTGCGCGCGGGAGTGGGGATTTCGGTGGTAAATCCGCTGACTGCGCTCGATTATGCCGACAGCGGGGTGGTGATGCGTAAATTCAGCGTCGCGGTGCCTTTTACCGTCAGTCTGGTGCGCCCGCTGCACCGCCCCGCCTCAGCGCTGGTCGCCGCCTTTATCGACCACCTGCAGACGCAGGTGGCCGACTTTCCCCGACGTATCGCCGAGCGGCTGGCTTAGGCGCGCACTGTCGCGGCGCTGCCGCCCGCTTTACGGAAGGTGATCAGACAGATAAGCAGGCCTACAGCGGCCAGCGCGGCGGCGGCGACCGGCACCGCGGTCAGGCCGTAGCCTCGGCCGATTACCGCGCCGCCGACCCACGCGCCCAGCGCATTGCCGACGTTAAAGGCAGAAATATTCAGCGTCGAGACCAGGTTCGGCGCCTCCTTGCCGTGGCGCACCACGTTGATCTGCAAACCCGGCACGGTGGCGAAAGTCGCCATCGCCCACAGGAACAGGGTGACCTCCGCCAGCCACAGCGCATGGCTGGTCCAGCTAAACAGCAGCGAGAAGATGGCGATCAGCGAGAAGCTTAAAATCAGGCTGAAGGAGACCTTCCAGTCCGCCAGCTTGCCGCCGAGGATATTGCCGACGGTCAGGCCTGCGCCAATCAGGAACAGCGTCCAGCTGACGCCGCGCGCGCTGATGCCGGTAACCTGCAGCAGCAGCGGCGCGATATAGCTGAACAGCGCGAACATCGCCGCGGCGAAGAACACCGTCATCAGCAGCGAAAGCCACAGCTTGCCGTTAGCCAGCGCGCTGATTTCGCTCGCCAGATGCACCGGCTTCTCTTCTTTATTGACCGGCAGGCTGACGATCAGCGCGATAAAGGCCAGCACGCCGATAATGGCGACGCCCCAGAAGGTGGCGCGCCAGCCGAACAGCTGACCAAACCAGGTGCCGAGCGGCACGCCGAGCACGTTCGCCAGCGTCAGGCCGGTAAACATCAGCGCCACGGCCGACGCCTGACGGCCCGGCGCCACCAGGCTTGCCGCCACGACCGCGCCGATGCCGAAGAAGGCGCCGTGACAGAGCGCGGTAATAACGCGGGCCATCATCAGCAGGTTATAGGTGTAGGCCAGCGCACAGAGCACGTTGCCGATAATAAAGATGATCATCAGCAGGATAAGTGTTTTTTTACGCGGCAGCCTGGCGGTCAACAGCGCCATAATCGGCGCGCCGATGGCGACGCCCAGCGCATAGCCGCTGATGAGCCAGCCTGCCGACGGAATCGAGACCCGCAGATCGCCCGCCACCTCGGGCAGCAGGCCCATAATGACGAACTCGGTGGTTCCAATCGCAAACGCACTTAGCGCCAGCGCCAGTAAAGCAACAGGCATAACACACTCTCCCAATTAATAAGCAGGTGAACGCCGCAGCGGACGCCGGGCGTGGACGGTTATAAAAATTTGAACTTCGTCACGGTGGGTATTAAATCATAGCCGTCTTTCGGCATACACCCCGCGTGCGGCAAGGATCTTTTGCCGCAGAGGCAATAATGCGCGTCAGATGCTTGCCAGAATCTTAACAATAGCCTTCTCTTTTACGCGCTACGCTTGATGTTGAGGGAGAGCCGCGTTATCAAAAGGGGTGCTTTGCGTGTTGATTTATCAGGTAAAGGAATAGGGCGCGTTGCCGATACCCCAGATGCACTGTCCGATAATGTGAAGCCATTTTTAAGCGGGGAGAGAAAATGCAACGGCTAATTGCTCTGATGGCGCTCTGTCTCAGCGGCTGCTCCGTCGGCCACTACGAGTACAGCAGCGAAGCGCAAAAGCGCGTTGATATGACCTATACCGGCATTCCTACCGCGCTCGGACTGGGAACCCTGGGCACCACTATTCCGCTGACGGCGGAGTACAGCCTGACCGCCGCGCACGTTGCTAAATTCTCGCTCTATCGCGTTAAGGCCTGGCATCCTGAGTGCGATCTCGCCGTGGTTTACCATAAAAATAGCGAAGCTAATCTGCCGCCGCGCTTTCGCAACAGCCATATCGGCGACAAAGTGAATCTCTACGGCTACAGCTTTATCAGCGCAATGCCGGTCAGCTCCAGCGGCGAGAACCTGATTAATACGTCATTAGCGAATAGCTGGAACAAGGCGCAGTGCGTGGTGGTCGCGGCCAATGCCGGCGTGGTGAAAGGCATGTCGGGTGGCGCGGTCTATAACGCCTCGGATGATACCCTGGCGGGCGTGATTGTCGGCTACAGCAGCCGCATTGATGATAACCAGAGCGGGAAAACCCTCTATCGCGACGTTGCGCTCTATGTGCCCTATGCGCGCTTCGAGGCCTGGCTGAACGGCGTAGTGAAATCCTGACGGCCAGAAAAAAAGAAGGCCAGCATCGCTGGCCTTATTTGTTTATTTACTTCGCGCCGCCCGGACGCAGCGCCGGGAACAGGATCACGTCGCGAATGGTATGGCTGTTGGTGAACAGCATAACCATGCGGTCGATACCGATGCCCAGACCCGCCGTCGGTGGCAGGCCATGTTCCAGCGCCGTAACGTAGTCTTCGTCGTAGAACATCGCTTCGTCGTCGCCCGCGTCTTTCGCGTTCACCTGCTGCTGGAAACGCTCCGCCTGATCTTCTGCGTCGTTCAGCTCCGAGAAGCCGTTGCCGATTTCGCGGCCGCCGATAAAGAATTCAAAGCGATCGGTAATTTCCGGGTTCTCGTCGTTGCGGCGTGCCAGCGGTGACACTTCCGCCGGGTATTCGGTGATAAAGGTCGGCTGGATCAAATGCGCTTCCGCCGTCTCTTCGAAAATCTCCGTCACTACGCGGCCCAGGCCCCAGCTCTTCTCGACTTTAATGCCAATAGCCTGTGCAATCGCCACGGCCTTGTCGAAATCATCCAGATCCGCCAGATCGGTTTCCGGGCGGTACTTTTTGATCGCTTCGCGCATGGTCAGCTGCTCAAACGGCTTGCCGAAATCGAACTCCTGATCGCCGTAAGGCACTTTAGTGGTGCCGAGAACATCCTGCGCCAGGGTGCGGAACAGGCTTTCAGTCAGCTCGATCAGATCTTTGTAATCCGCGTAGGCCATATAGAGTTCCATCATGGTGAACTCAGGGTTATGGCGCGGCGAGATGCCTTCGTTACGGAAGTTACGGTTGATCTCGAATACGCGATCGAAACCGCCCACCACCAGACGCTTCAGGTAGAGTTCCGGCGCGATACGCAGATACATGTCGATATCGAGCGCATTGTGATGGGTGATAAACGGACGCGCCGAGGCGCCGCCCGGGATCACCTGCATCATCGGGGTTTCCACTTCCATAAAGTCGCGGCTTACCATGAACTGGCGGATGCCGGCCATGATTTTTGAACGCACTTTAAAGGTGTGGCGCGAATCGTCGTTAGCGATCAGATCGAGATAGCGCTGGCGATAGCGGGTTTCCTGATCGGCGAGGCCGTGGAATTTATCCGGCAGCGGGCGCAGCGCTTTGGTCAGCAGACGCAGCTCGTGGCAGTGAATCGACAGCTCACCGGTTTTGGTTTTGAACAGCTTGCCGCGCGCGCCGAGGATATCGCCCAGATCCCATTTCTTGAACTGTTCGTTATAGATGCCTTCCGCCAGATCGTCGCGCGATACGTAGAGCTGAATGCGGCCGCCCACGTCCTGCAGCGTCACAAAAGAGGCCTTGCCCATAATGCGGCGGGTCATCATACGTCCGGCGACGCTGACCTCAACGCCTAAATCTTCCAGCTCTTCGTTGCTCTTCTCGTCATACTGCGCGTGCAGCACGTCCGAGGTAGTATCACGGCGGAAATCGTTAGGAAACGCCACGCCGTTTTCACGCAGCGCGCTGAGTTTTTCGCGACGCGTTTTCAGTTCGTTATTTAACTCAAGGGCGGCATCAGCGCTCTGCGGTTGTTGTTCTGACATGTCGGTTCCTTATAGCCCTGCTTTTAAACTTGCTTCAATAAAACGATCGAGATCGCCATCCAGCACCGCCTGAGTATTGCGGGTTTCAACGCCGGTGCGCAAATCTTTGATGCGGGAATCATCCAGCACATAGGAGCGAATCTGGCTACCCCAGCCGATGTCAGACTTGTTGTCTTCCAGCGCCTGTTTCTCAGCATTTTTCTTTTGCATCTCAAGCTCGTACAGCTTCGCCTTCATCTGCTTCATCGCCTGATCTTTGTTTTTGTGCTGAGAGCGGTCGTTCTGACACTGCGTAACCGTACCGGTTGGAATATGGGTAATACGCACCGCTGATTCGGTACGGTTAACGTGCTGACCGCCCGCGCCCGACGCGCGGTAGACGTCAATGCGCAGATCCGCCGGGTTGATGTCGATATCAATATCGTCATCCACTTCCGGATAAACAAACGCAGAGCTGAATGAGGTGTGACGACGGCCGCCGGAGTCAAAAGGACTCTTACGCACCAGGCGATGCACGCCGGTTTCGGTACGCAGCCAGCCAAACGCGTAGTCGCCGGAAATGCGTACGGTAGCGGATTTCAGACCGGCCACTTCGCCTTCTGATTCTTCGATGATTTCGGTTTTAAAGCCTTTGGCTTCGGCCCAGCGCAAATACATACGCAGCAGCATGCTGGCCCAGTCCTGCGCTTCGGTGCCGCCGGAACCGGCCTGCAGATCGATATAGCAGTCGGCGCTGTCATATTCCCCGGAGAACATACGGCGGAATTCCAGTTCGCCCAGTTTGGTTTCCAGCGTGTCGAGTTCGGCAACGGCTTCGTTGAAAGTCTCTTCGTCGTCCGCTTCTACCGCCAGCTCCAGCAGCCCTTCAACATCTTCCAGGCCCTGCTGCATTTGATCGAGGGTGTCGACGATGGCTTCCAGCGAAGAGCGTTCTTTACCCAGCGCCTGCGCGCGTTCAGGTTCGTTCCAGACGTCTGGCTGCTCCAGCTCGGCGTTTACTTCTTCGAGGCGTTCTTTCTTGGCATCGTAGTCAAAGATACCCCCTAAGAACGTCGCTGCGCTCGGTGAGGTCCTGGATGCGGTTTTTAACCGGATTGATTTCAAACATGGCTTTCGGGTCTTTTCGCTGAATGTCGGGATGGAAACCCCGCAGTCTAACTGAAATAGCCGTGAGATTGTAGGGTTTCAGTGGCGCGCCGCCGCTGGCTGTAAACCTCTTCGTCAGCGTGATCTCACCAGGGTGTTTGAGCCGCTCGTCACGTTTATGCTGCAAAATTCAGTGACCCACAAACAACGGCTGGCGCTGATTAACTCTATGATTCAGGCGGGCGACGTACCGCAGGCGAAAAGTTTTATCGAGGCGCTTGCGCGTCGTGTACCGCAGCAAAAGGAGGAACTGATGACGATTGCGGAACAGCTTAAGCAAATGGGACGCGAAGAGGGCCGCGAGCAAGGCCTTAGCGAAGGCCGTTACAAAGGGCGCAATGAAGGTCAGCGCGAGGCGACGCTGGCGATTGCGCGCAATATGCTGGCCAGAGGACTCGATTTTACCCTGGTGCAGGAAGTGACCGGGCTGTCAGTGGCGGATCTTCAGCAGATCCGCCACTGAGGCCGGATTAATTCAGCGGCCAGAGATGATCGATAATCAGCTGTACCGAGCGATTGCCGCGGTATTCATTGATATCGAGCTTAAAGGCCAGCTCCACCTGACGCACGCTGCTGTCGGGCCACAGCGTGGTGTCGACGTTAAAAGCGATGCCGTCAATCAACGGGCCGCCGCCGAGCGGCTCCAGCATCACTTTAAGATGGCGTTCGCCTACCAGCCGCTGCTGCAGCAGTTTGAATTTGCCGTCGAAGGCGGGTTCAGGAAACGCCTGTCCCCATGGCCCCGCTTCACGCAACAGCTCGGCGGTCTGTATGCTGAACTCGCCCGGCTGCAGCGCGCCATCTGACCAGATAACGCTCTGTAGCGTCTCTTCGCTCAGCCATTCCCCCAGCAGCTCGGCGAAACGCTGGCGAAACGCCTCGAACTGCGTCTCCTCCAGCGACAGCCCCGCCGCCATGGCGTGACCGCCAAACTTCAGCATCATGCCGGGATAGAGCGTATCGAGCCGCTCCAGCGCGTCGCGCAGGTGCAGGCCGGGAATCGACCGTCCAGAGCCTTTTAGCGTGCCGTCGCCCGCCGGGGCAAAAGCGATAACCGGACGATAAAAACGCTCTTTCAGCCGCGAGGCAAGAATGCCGACCACGCCCTGATGCCATTCGGGATGGTAAAAAGCCAGTCCCAGCGGCAGGTCGGTCTGCTGACGCTCCAGCGCCTGACACAGCGCCAGCGCCTCGCTCTGCATACCCTGCTCTATCTCTTTGCGCGTCTGGTTCAGCGCGTCCAGCTCGCTGGCCAGCATGCGCGCCTGGGTAATGTCGTCGGTAAGCAGCAGCGCCACGCCGACCGACATATCATCGAGCCGTCCCGCTGCATTCAGGCGTGGGCCGAGGGCGAAGCCGAGGTCGCTTGCCACTAGCTGGCGCGCGTCGCGATTAGCGATCTCCAGCAGCGCGCGAATGCCCGGACGGCACTTTCCGGCGCGAATGCGGCTCAGCCCCTGCCACACCAGAATACGGTTATTAACGTCGAGCGGCACCACGTCGGCGACGGTGCCGAGCGCGACCAGATCCAGCAGCTCCGCCAGGTTCGGCTCGGCGCGCGTTGCGCCAAACCAGCCCAGCTTACGAAGATGCGCGCGCAGCGCCATCATCAGGTAAAACGCAACGCCGACCCCCGCCAGCGCGCGCGACGGAAAGGCGCAGTCGTGCAGGTTGGGGTTAACGATCGCCTCCGCCTCAGGCAGCGTTTCGCCCGGCAGATGGTGATCGGTGATCAGCACCGGAATACCGTACTGATGCGCGCAGGCGACGCCGCTGTGGGAAGAGATGCCGTTATCCACCGTCAGGATCAGCTGCGCGCCGCGCGCGCGCGCCTGCTCCACCACTTCCGGGCTCAGGCCGTAGCCGTCGTCGAAGCGGTTAGGCACCAGATACTGCACGTTATGGCCGCCCATGCTGCGCAGCGCCAGCACAGTCAGCGCGGTGCTGGTCGCGCCGTCGGCGTCGAAATCGCCCACGACCATAATGCGCCGCCCGTCGAGCAGCGCCTGGTGCAGCAGCTCAACCGCCTCATCCAGCCCGTTCAGGGTGGTGAAAGGCAGCAGATGCTTCGCGCCGCGCTCCAGCTCAGCCGGGCTGCGCACGCCGCGCTGCAGATAAAGCCGTTTAAGCAGCGGCGGAAGATCTGTCGGGAGTTGATCCTCAACGCTCACTTCGCGCCGCCGCAGTTCTACTGATTTAATCACTGCCAATTAGCCACCGCGCTTCTGCTGATCCAACACCTGCTTCAGCTCCTGCGGCCCCTGATAACCCGGGATCATCATGCCGGAGTCGGTCAGGATCGCCGGCGTGCCCTGGATGCCGTAAAGAATGCCCAGCTTGTAGTGCTGATCGAGATCGATCTTACAGCTGTCCGGCGCGCTCATCTGCGGCGCGTTGCCCTTCATCGCTTCATCAAAGGCTTTGTTACGATCGGCCGCGCACCAGATCGCCTTCATGGCGTTTTCTATCTGGCCGTGCAGCCCTTCGCGCGGGAAGGCGAGATAGCGCACCGTGATGCCCAGCGCATTGTAGTCGGCCATTTGCTCATGCAGCTTGCGGCAGTAGCCGCAGGTGATATCGGTAAAAACGGTAATGACGTGCTGCTCTTTCGCCGCTTTATAGACGATCATCTGCGGCGCCAGCGCCTCGACCTTTTTGTCGAGCAGCTGATTGGTGACGTTGACCGGCTGCGCGCCGCTGACGTCGTAGAGCGGGCCCTGAATCATATGTTTGCCATCTTCGGTAACGTAAATCACGCCGCTTTCCGTCAACACGGTTTTAAATCCCGGCAGCGGCGACGGCGTAATTTCCGTCTGCTTCAGGCCCAGCTTTTTCAGGGACTGCAGGATCGCGCCGTCATCGGCCTGAGCTACGCTGCTGAAGGCACCAGCCAACAGAGCCAGCAGGAGAAATTTCTTCATCTTCTTTCCTTAATGTCCGCGTCAGGCGCGCGGATGATGCTGTTGATGCAACTGACGCAGCCGCTCGGTAGCGACATGCGTATAAATTTGCGTGGTAGAGAGGTCGCTGTGTCCCAGCAACATCTGTACGACACGCAGGTCGGCGCCGTGGTTCAACAAATGGGTAGCGAAGGCGTGGCGCAGCACGTGCGGCGAGAGCTTTTCGCCGTCGATGCCCGCCAGCACAGCGTAGTGCTTGATGCGGTGCCAGAACGTCTGTCGCGTCATCTGCTGCGCGCGGCTGCTGGGAAACATCACGTCCAGCGTCTGCCCGTTAAGGAGCCAGGGACGGCCATGTTCAAGATAGTGCTCCAGCCAGTAAACGGCCTCTTCACCCAGCGGCACAAGACGCTCTTTATTGCCTTTACCAATCACGCGCACCACGCCCTGGCGCAGACTGACGTCGCTCAGGGTCAACCCGACCAGTTCAGAGACGCGCAGTCCCGTCGCGTAGAGCAGCTCCAGCATCGCCTTGTCGCGCAGCTCCAGCGGAATCTCGGTGCTGGGCGCCTGCAGCAGTCGCTCGACCTGCGCTTCGCTGAGATCTTTCGGCAGCCGCTGCGGCAGCTTTGGCGCAGAGAGCAGCGTGCTGGGATCGTCACTGCGTAGCTTTTCGCGGTAGAGATACTGAAAGATGCGGCGCATGGCGCTGAGCAGGCGCGCCGAACTGCTGGCTTTATAACCGCCTTCCAGCCGCTCAGCAAGAAACTGCTGTAAATCCGCCGTCTGCAGCGTCAACAGCGTCAGGCCGTGATGCGTCAGCCAGTCGGTCAGCGTCTTTAAGTCCTGGCGGTAAGAGGACAAGGTATTTTGCGCCAGATTGCGTTCAATCCAGAGCGCATCCAGAAACTGTTCTGTCAGGTCGCTGTCTTGCACGGTATCCCCGCCCTTGAGGTAAAATCATGCTCATTATGCCTGAATCCGCCCTGCTTCTGATACAATTGCGCCAAAGTCAGACTTACTCAGAGCATTATCTGCATGAAAATTGGTCTTTTTTACGGCTCAAGTACCTGCTATACCGAAATGGCCGCAGAGAAAATCCGCGACTTTATCGGCGCTGAGCTGGTCACGCTGCACAACGTGAAAGATGACGATCCGCTGCTGATGGAGCAGTACGATTTGCTGATTTTAGGCATCCCGACCTGGGATTTCGGCGAGCTGCAGGAGGACTGGGAAGCGATCTGGCCGCAGCTGCCGACGCTCAACCTGCGGGGTAAAATCGTCGCGCTCTACGGCATGGGCGATCAGATTGGCTATGGCGAATGGTTCCTGGACGCGCTGGGCATGCTGCATGAGCTGCTGCAGCCGATGGGGGTGACGTTCGTTGGTTACTGGCCGCTGGAAGGCTATGAGTTTACCAGTCCGAAGCCGCTTAGCGCCGATGGAAAACAGTTCGTCGGCCTGGCGCTGGACGATGTTAATCAGTTCGACCTGACCGATGAACGCATCGAACAGTGGTGCGAGCAGATCCTCACCGAAACCGCCGCGCTGCTGTAGCGCTCGGCCTACCTCTTTTCCGCGCCGCAGAGCAAGCGGGCGCGGAACTGACGCCACCGGGCAGGCGGCATCATATCCTGCATCAGCCACAGCCTGTACAGGCGTCCTTTTTCACTGCGCAACACCAGCAGCGCCGCGCCAGGCAGCCAGCGGATCGGCCCGACGATGCGCCAGCGCGCGCCCTGCCAGCGCCAGCTGTCGTCGCTTTTGTGCTGTAACAGCCCCTGCCGCTGCGCCAGCCGTCGCTGCTGCCGCAGGCTTTCGCGCATCATCAGCAGCAAGATCGGAATTTTTATCAGCCAGAAAAGCGCGGGCAGCGGCGCGCTCGCCACAATAAGCAGCGCGCCTGCTGCAAACACGCCGTGTAGCAGGCGTGCCTGCCGCGACGGCCGCAGCTTACATTGCCACGGGGCCGCGTTCACGGTTGCGCTGTTGGATCAGCCGGATAATGCGCTTCAGCTCAGGATCGGCCGGTTCGCCATGATCCATCATCCAGTTAAAGAGATCGGGATCGTCGCTCTTCAGCAGCGCGACAAAAGCCTTTTTGTCGGTGTCGCTGAGGGTGTCATATTCATATTTGAAGAAAGGCATAATAGCCACATCCAGCTCCAGCATGCCGCGACGGCAGGCCCAGTGAATGCGCGATTTGTCATGAATGTCCATGTGAGTTATTTCCGCAGTTCAGACAGTGCGGCTAGTGTAACCTGGTTTTATTGCGCCTGCAGGCGCCGGTTGCGATGCTGTGCGATGCCCCGCGCGCGCATGCCTGTTGTTACCGCGCCGACTCGCGATTTGTGCGCCCGATTCCGTAAACCTGTTGCAAAGCCAGTACGCTCTTTTAACATTGAGTTCAGGATTAACCTTTTTAATCAGGACAGCCTATGCCTATTTTCAGCTTACCGCCGCGCCAGCCCGTGGCCGCCTCTCGTCTGCCGTTAACCCTGATGTCGCTGGAGGCCTGGGCGCTGGTATCGGTGCAGGGTGCCGACAGCACCTCTTATCTGCAAGGCCAGCTTACGCTGGATGTCGCCGCGATGGGGGCGGATCAGCATCGTCCGGCAGCGCACTGCGACGCGAAAGGCAAGATGTGGAGCAATCTGCGTCTGTTCCATCGCGGTGAAGGCTACGCCTACCTGGTGCGCCGCGAGCTGCGCGACACGCAGCTGGCCGAACTGAAAAAATATGCGGTGTTCTCTAAAGTGACGCTGTTGCCTGACGATGAAGCGGTGCTGCTTGGCGTAGCGGGCTTCCAGGCGCGCGCGGCGCTGGCCAGCCTGTTCGATACCCTGCCGGACAGCGAGACGCCGGTGGTGCAGCAGGCGGACACCACGCTGCTGTGGTTCGCCGCGCCCGCAGAGCGCTTCCTGATTGTGACCACTGACGAGCAGGCGCAGGCGCTGCAGCAGAAGCTGGCCGACGACGCGCAGCTGAACGACAGCACGCAGTGGCTGGCGCTTGATATCGAGGCGGGCATACCAGTGATCGAGCCTGCGACCTCGGCGCAGCTGATCCCGCAGGCCGCCAATATGCAGGCACTCGACGCCATCAGCTTCAAAAAAGGCTGCTATACCGGCCAGGAGATGGTGGCGCGCGCCAAATTCCGCGGCGCCAACAAACGCGCGCTTTACTGGCTGGCGGGCCAGGCGAGCCGGGTCCCCGCAGCGAATGATTCGCTGGAGCTACAGATGGGCGAGCGCTGGCGTCGTACCGGCACTGTACTTGCCGCCGTTCAGCTTGAGGATGGCGACGTGTGGGTTCAGGTGGTGATGAATAACGATCTGGAGCCGGAAAGCGTACTGCGCGTGGAAGGCGATGAGGGCGGCCGTTTGCTGATTCAGCCGCTGCCCTATTCACTGGAAGAGTAACGTCTGGCTGCAACCTCCCTCCCCTTATGGGAGGGAGGTTGCGGTTTACATAACATAAAAGTAGATAGCGCAGAAATGACAGGCGCTGCCGCCCAGCACAAAGGCGTGCCAGATGGCATGGTTATAGGGTATGCGTCGCGCCACGTAGAAGATAACGCCGAGCGAATAGATAATGCCGCCCGCCGCCAGCAGCCAGACGCCCCCTGGCGATAGCTTCAGCGTCAGCTGATAAATCACCACCAGCGACAGCCATCCCATACAGAGATAGGTCACCAGCGACAGCGCCTTGAAGCGGTGCGCAATGGTGAGCTTAAAAATAATCCCCGCCAGCGCCAGCCCCCAGATCACCACCATCATCCCATGCGCCAGCGGCGACTTCAGCCCTACCAGCAAGAAAGGCGTATAGGTGCCAGCGATCAGCAGATAGATGGCGCAGTGGTCGAGCTTTTTCAGCCAGCGCTTGGCGCCGTGATGAGGAATGGCGTGATAAAGCGTAGAGGCCAGGAACAGCAGAATCATGCTGCCGCCGTACAGGCTATAGCTGGTGATGGCGGTGGCGCTGGCGCCCATTTCAACCGCCTGCACCAGCAGCAGCACCAGTCCGACAATGCCGAAAAGGCAGCCGAAACCATGGCTGATGCTGTTGGCGATCTCCTCAGCGAGCGAATAGCCCTGAGCGACTAACCGATTTTTCATAATGGAGCGATCCTGAACGTCGGGTGAGTGAGGATTTTATAAGCACCAGCATAACCGGGAACATTTTGAGAGTACACTTGTACGCTAAAATTAATCTGTGAATGCGTGTTACAGCCTGCGCGCTGCGCAAATCTGGTACACTGCGCGCAGATCCATTTTTAATGAGCGCGCCCGCAGATGTTCTCTCATCACGATCTTGCCAGCCTGAATGACCTGGAGATGCAGGTTTATCACGACATCATTAAACACCCGGAAAGCGTCAGTTATATGACCATCCGCGAGCTGGCGGAGCGGGCGGGCGTCTCTACCACCACGGTGCTGCGTTTCTGCCGCAAAATGGGGTGCGACGGCTGGTCGGAATTCCGCATCCGTTTTCGCCTGGCGCAGCAGCAGACGCAACCGGTACAGCCAAACGTCGGCGTCAGCGAAATGCTGAGCTTTTTCAAAAGCATTAATAATGACGAATTCAGCGAGCTGATATCCCGCGCCGCCAGGATGATTAATCAGGCTGAGCAGCTTTTCTTTATTGGCGCGGGTACTTCAGGTAGCCTGGCTAAATATGGCGCGCGCTTTTTCTCTAACGTAGGGAAATTCAGCCACTATATCGACGATCCCTATTATCCGGTCAGCGGCAGCGTGGATGAAAATACGCTGGCGATATTGCTTTCCGTCTCTGGCGAGACGCCGGAAATATTGCGCCTCGCCAGCCAGTTCAGTCTGCGTCGCTGTCAGACCCTTGCCATTACCCATTCCGAGAGCAGCTCGCTGGCGAAAATGAGCGATTTCGCCCTGGCTTATCATGTGCCGGTTATCCGCCTGAGCGATAATTACGACATCACTACCCAGGTGCCGGTTATGTATATTCTTGAAGCTATCGGTCGCCTGCTGATTAAATAAAACAGGCTGTTTTACGGGCGTAACATATTACCCTGACGCGCCGGTGTTATATCGTGACTTCCCTTTTTGCTTTGCTACACTCGCGGCAAGATTTATTTCGCTGAGAGGGACGTATGCATAACGAATCAGGCTTTCCGCAACATTTCTTATGGGGCGGCGCGGTGGCGGCGCATCAGGTCGAAGGCGGCTGGGATCAAGGCGGCAAAGGCGTCAGCATCGCCGACGTGCTGACCGGCGGCGCGCATGGCGTCAGCCGCGTTATTACCGACGGCGTGCAGCCAGGCAACTTTTACCCTAATCATCAGGGCGTGGAATTTTACTCCCGCTATAAAGAGGATGTGGCGCTGTTTGCCGAGATGGGCTTTAAGTGTTTCCGTACCTCCATAGCCTGGACGCGCATCTTCCCTGACGGCGACGAGCAGGAGCCAAACGAAGCGGGCCTGCAGTTTTACGACGACCTGTTCGACGAACTGCTGAAATATGGCATCGAGCCGGTTATCACCCTCTCCCACTTTGAAATGCCCTATCACCTGGTGAAACAGTATGGCGGCTGGCGCAGCCGTCAGGTGGTGGATTTCTTTGTGCGCTTTAGCGAAGTGGTTATGCGTCGCTATCAGCACAAGGTGAAGTACTGGATGACCTTCAACGAGATCAACAATCAGCGCAACTGGCAGTATCCGCTGTTTGGCTACTGCTGTTCCGGCGTGGTCTTCACCGAGCACGAGAAGCCGGAAGAGGTGATGTATCAGGTAATGCATCATCAGTTTGTCGCCAGCGCAAAAGTGGTCAGCCTGGGTCACGCCATCAATCCCGATTTTCAGATCGGCTGCATGATCGCCATGGTGCCGATCTACCCTTACTCCTGCCATCCAGACGACGTGATGCTGGCGCAGGAAGCGATGCATCAGCGCTATGTCTTCAGCGACGTGCAGATGCGCGGTGCTTATCCGGCCTATACGCTAAAAGAGTGGGCGCGCAAAGGCTACCAGATTCAGATGGAGGCGGATGACGCCGAGACGCTACGCAACGGCTGCGCCGACTATGTTGGCTTCAGCTACTACATGAGCAATGCGGTAAAACATGACGCCAGCGGCGTGGAAGATCCCATTACCGGCTTTGAAGGCGTAGTGAAAAACCCACACGTTGGCGCCTCCGACTGGGGCTGGCAGATCGATCCGGCCGGGCTGCGCTATGCGCTGAACGTGCTTTACGAGCGTTACCAGAAGCCGCTGTTTATCGTGGAGAACGGCTTTGGCGCGATCGACCAGCCGAATGAGAACGGCGTGATTGAAGATGACTACCGCATCGACTACCTGCGCGCGCATATCGCCGAGATGAAAAAAGCAGTGGTGCATGACGGCGTCGCGCTGATGGGCTATACGCCCTGGGGCTGCATCGACTGCGTCTCTTTCACCACCGGCCAGTACAACAAGCGCTACGGCTTTATCCACGTCAACAAAAACGACGACGGCAGCGGCGACTTTGCCCGCTCGCGTAAGAAGAGCTTCGGCTGGTATCAGCAGGTTATCGCCAGCAACGGCGAAACGATCTGAGTTTCACAGGGCTGCGCCGCAACAGGCGCGGCCCAACTTTTTAGCGGCCGCCCGCGGCGTCGATAAAGGTGCCGGTAATATAGGAGGCCGCCTCGCTCGCCAGCCAGGCAATCGCTTCGGCAATCTCTTCCGCCTCACCGCCGCGCCCCATCGGGATCACCCCTGCCATACCCGCCACGCGATCGACGCGTCCTGGCTCGCCGCCGTCCGCATGCATCTCGGTATAGATAAAACCCGGCCGCACGCCGTTAACGCGAATACCTTGCGCCGCTACTTCCAGCGACAATCCGCGCGTCAGCGTATCCATCGCCCCTTTCGACGCCGCGTAATCGACATATTCTCCCGGCGCGCCAAGACGCGACGCGGCTGAGGAGACATTAATAATCGCCCCACCCTGACCGCCGTGATGCGTGCCCATACGCTTTACCGCCTCACGGCAGCAGAGAAAGGCGCCAGTGACGTTGGTGGCGAAAACGCGCTGCAGCCGTTCGGCGCTGAGATCCTCAACGCGGCACTGCGTAAAGAGGATGCCCGCATTGTTGACCAGCACGCCGAGCGGCATCGCTTCTTCGTCCAGCCGCTGAAACAGCGCCACGATCTGCGCCTCATCGGCAATATCCGCCTGAGCGGCAAAGGCTTCGCCGCCCTGCTCGCGGATTTCTGCCACCACCTGCTGCGCCTCTTCTGCGCGCTGACGATAGTTAACCGCCACGCGATAGCCCTGCTGCGCCAGCTTCAGCGCCGTCGCGCGGCCAATGCCCCGGCTTGCGCCGGTAACCAGAGCCAGTGTCATATTTTCTCCAGAAAAAAGGGCCGGATAAGCGGCCCTTGTTGTCTATGTTTTGCGTGACGCTTACTGATAGTCGCTCATCGGCACGCAGGAACAGAACAGGTTGCGATCGCCGAACACGTCGTCGAGACGCTTCACCGTCGGCCAGTATTTATTGTCGCTGCCTGCCGGGAAGACTGCCAGCTCGCGACTGTAGGGATGATTCCACTCGCCTGCCAGTTCGACCTGCGTGTGCGGCGCGTTAACCAGCGGATTATCCTCCGCAGGCCATTCGCCGTCCGCTACGCGATCGATCTCCATCCGGATAGAGAGCATCGCATCGATAAAGCGATCCAGTTCCGTTTTGCTCTCGGACTCGGTTGGCTCCACCATCAGGGTGCCGGCGACCGGGAACGACATTGTCGGCGCGTGGAAACCGTAGTCGATTAATCGCTTGGCGATATCCAGCTCGCTGATGCCGGTCTGCTCTTTCAGCGGGCGAATGTCGAGAATACATTCGTGCGCCACGCGGCCGTCGCGTCCGGCGTACAGGATCGGGTAGGCCGACTGCAGGCGGCTGGCGATATAGTTGGCGTTAAGAATAGCGACCTGGCTGGCGCGCTTCAGTCCCTCCGCGCCCATCATGCGGATATACATCCAGCTAATCGGCAGAATAGAGGCGCTGCCGAACGGCGCCGCTGATACCGCGCCCTGCTGCGTCAGTACGCCGTCGATCTGCACCACGCTGTGGCCCGGCACGAACGGTGCCAGATGCGCTTTCACGCCGATCGGCCCCATGCCGGGGCCGCCGCCGCCGTGTGGAATACAGAAGGTTTTATGCAGGTTCAGGTGCGACACGTCCGCGCCGATATAGCCTGGCGTGGTAATGCCCACCTGTGCATTCATATTGGCGCCGTCGAGATAAACCTGCCCGCCGTGCTGATGCACGATCTGGCACACCTCACGGATGGTCTCTTCATAGACGCCGTGAGTTGAAGGATAGGTCACCATAATGCAGGAGAGATGCTCGCCTGCCTGCGCCGCTTTTTCACGCAGGTCGCCAAGGTCGATATTGCCCTGCTTATCACAGGCCACCACCACCACTTCCATTCCCGCCATCTGCGCCGAGGCAGGGTTGGTGCCGTGTGCAGAGCTCGGGATCAGGCAGAGATTACGCGCGCCTTCATTACGGCTTTCGTGATAGCGACGAATAGCCAGCAGTCCGGCATATTCGCCCTGCGCGCCGGAGTTCGGCTGCATGCAGAGCGCGTCATAGCCGGTAAGCTGAACCAGCCACTGCGACAGCTGGCCAATCATCTGCAGATAGCCAGAGGCCTGTTCCGCCGGACAGAACGGGTGCAGTTCGGCGAACTCCGGCCAGGTGATGGGGATCATCTCGGCGGCAGCGTTAAGCTTCATGGTGCAGGAGCCGAGCGGGATCATCGCCTGATTCAGCGCCAGATCCTTTTTCTCCAGGCTGTGCATGTAGCGCATCATCTCGGTTTCGCTGTGATAACGGTTGAAGACCGGATGGGTCAGGATTTCGCCCTGGCGCAGCTGCGCGGCGGGGATCGCCTGACTGTCGGCCGCAACGGCGGCGTCCAGCTTGTCGATATCCTGGCCGTGATCGTCGCCCAGCAGGATAGCGAACAGCGCCAGCACATCTTCACGGCGCGTGGTTTCGTCCAGCGTAATGCCGACCGCGTGATGAATATCGCTGCGCAGGTTGACGCCGAAGCTCTGCGCGCGGTTCAGCACCGCGCCTTTGTCTTCCACCTCAACCGTCAGGGTATCGAACCAGCTGTTGTGGCGCAGCTTCAGCCCGCCGTTTTGCAGGCCGGTTGCCAGAATAGTCGTCAGGCGATGGATGCGGGAAGCGATGCGCTTCAGCCCTTTCGGACCGTGATAAACCGCATACAGACCGGCGATATTGGCGAGCAGCACCTGAGAGGTACAGATATTCGAGTTCGCTTTTTCACGACGTATATGCTGTTCGCGCGTCTGCATCGCCATGCGCAGCGCGGTGTTGCCTGCGGCGTCGCGCGAGACGCCGATGATGCGTCCCGGCATCGAGCGCTTGTGCTCGTCGCGGCTGGCGAAGAAGGCGGCGTGCGGGCCGCCATAGCCCATCGGCACGCCGAAACGCTGCGCCGATCCGAAGACAATGTCCGCGCCCTGCTTGCCGGGCGCTTCCAGCATCACCAGCGCCATAAAGTCCGACGCGACGCTGACGATAATTTTGCGGCTTTTGAGCTCGGCGATCAGCGCGCTGTAGTCGTGCGCTTCGCCGGTGGTGCCGACCTGTTGCAGCAGCACGCCGAACAGCTGGTCATGCTCCAGCGCTTTCTCGGCGCGGTCGATAATCAGCTCAAAGCCGAAGGTCTCCGCGCGGGTACGCACCACGTCGAGCGTCTGCGGATGGATATCTTCCGCGATAAAGAATTTACCGGCGTTTTTAAGTTTGCTGACGCGCTTCGCCATCGCCATCGCTTCTGCCGCCGCCGTGGCTTCATCGAGCAGCGAAGCGGAGGCGACGTCCAGACCGGTAAGATCGAGCGTTACCTGTTGAAAGTTAAGCAGCGCTTCAAGTCGGCCCTGCGACACTTCCGGCTGGTAAGGGGTATAGGCGGTGTACCAGCCCGGATTTTCCAGCATATTGCGCAGGATCACCGGCGGCGTTACGACCGCGCTGTAACCCATGCCGATCCAGGATTTGTAGCGCTGATTCTGACTGGCGATCGCCTTAAGCTCGGCCAGCGCCTGCTGCTCGGTCGCCGCGTCGCCGACGGCGGGCGGGCCAGGCAGCTGGATGTCGGCAGGCACAATCGCGCCGATCAGCGCGTCCAGCGAGCTGGCGCCGATCGCCTCCAGCATCAAAGCCTGTTGTTCCGGCGAGGGACCGATATGGCGTTCAATGAAGGCGCCGTTGTGTTCGAGCTGGCTCAAAGTCTGGGTCATTAGCAGTCAATCCTGAATCGGGCTGGAATACAGAGAAAGCAAGGTCGTTAAAAGCGGCCAGAGCGCGCTGGCCGCCGTGTTGCTTATTCGTCGATGGAGGCTTTATAGGCGTCCGCATCCAGCAGCGAATCGAGTTCTGATTCGTCGCTGGGTTTGATTTTGAACAGCCAACCGGCTGCATAAGGCTCGCTGTTGACCAG
Organism: Pantoea sp. UBA5923; assembly: GCF_002431095.1. Lineage (NCBI taxonomy): Bacteria > Pseudomonadati > Pseudomonadota > Gammaproteobacteria > Enterobacterales > Erwiniaceae > Pantoea > Pantoea sp. UBA5923. The sequence continues at coordinate 68,731 of NZ_DJDN01000018.1, forward strand.
CTCCGGCGCATCGCCCAGCTCGTCGTTTACGGCTACGATTTCACCGCTGACGGGCGCATAAATATCGGACGCGGCTTTGACTGACTCCGCGACGGCGCACTCGTCGCCAGCGGAGTAGGTGTTGCCGACCTCTGGCAGATCGACAAAGACCATATCGCCTAACAGCTCCTGAGCGTGCTCGGTAATGCCGACGGTAAAGGTGCCGTCCGCTTCCTTACGCACCCACTCATGACTGTCGCGGTACTTCAACTCATTTGGCACATTGCTCATCGCCCTTTCTCCTGAAAATAGATTACTGAACCGGCTTGCCGCCGCGTACAAAAACAGGTTTGGTTACTTTTACCGGCATCTCGCGCTGACGGATCTCAACGATGGCGTGCTCGCCGATACCTGCCGGCACGCGCGCCAGCGCGATGCTGTAGCCGAGCGTCGGCGAGAAGGAGCCGCTGGTGATAACGCCCTGCTGCGATTGCCCCTGCGCGTCAGTGAAGCGTACCGGCTGACCGCTACGCAGCACCCCTTTTTCCGTCATGATCAGGCCAACCAGCTTCTCTGTGCCTTTTTCGCGCTGCATCTCCAGCGCCTCGCGGCCGATAAAGTCGCGATCGGCAGGCTCCCAGCAAATCGTCCAGCCCATATTGGCCGCCAGCGGCGAAACGCCTTCGTCCATCTCCTGCCCGTAGAGGTTCATGCCCGCTTCCAGACGCAGCGTGTCGCGCGCGCCCAGCCCTGCAGGCTTAACGCCCGCCGCAAGCAGTCGCTGCCAGAAATCCGCTGCCATGGTCGCGGGCAGCGCAATCTCATAGCCCGCTTCGCCGGTATAGCCGGTCGTAGCGATAAAAAGCTCGCCCGACTGCACGCCGAAAAAAGGTTTCATGCCGGCCACCGCTTCGCGCTGCTCCGCGCTGAACAGGGTCTGCGCTTTCTGCTGCGCCTGCGGGCCCTGCACAGCGATGAGCGCCAGGTCATCGCGCTCCGTCAGCGCGACGCCGTAGGCCTCGGCATGTTTGCCGATCCACGCCAGATCTTTCTCTCGCGTCGCCGAGTTAACGACGAGACGGAAAAAGTCTTCGGTCATAAAGTAAACAATCAAATCATCAATGACGCCACCGGAGGCGTTCAGCATGCCGGTATAAAGCGCTTTGCCGGGCTGCGTCAGTCTGGCGACATCGTTCGCCAGCAGATGGCGCAGGAAGTCGCGCGTCTGCGCGCCATGCAGATCGACGATAGTCATATGCGAAACGTCGAACATACCAGCGTCCTGACGTACGGCATGATGCTCGTCCATCTGCGAGCCGTAATGCAGCGGCATCATCCAGCCGTGGAAGTCGACCATGCGGGCGCCGCAGGCCTGATGCTGTTCAAACAAAGGGGTTTGCTGAGTCATAACCATCCTGTCGCGAAGCGGGTAAGTTTCGGGCGGGCGTCAGCCTGCAAATCGCCCGGCGCAAACGTTCTCTTTTCCCTGACGTTATCATTGAAAAGACGATTTAACCATAAGCTGTACAGGGGCGAATTGCAGCATGTCTTTAAAGGAGCGCGCAAAGCCAGCAGCATAATTAACTGTAGATTTGTGATTTTCATCGCAGAAAAGAAGCGAAACGCCGCTTGAGATAGCAAGATAATCAGCTGTGCCGCGCAGAATGTTAACAACGCGCTTTAAAGCCCGCGCACAGGAATAAATAAAACTAATGCGAACAAGAGGGTGAAATTAGAATAAATCAAACGAGGCACGCTGCGGGTGCAGCTCCGCTCTTTTTTGGTGCATCCCTGAACAACAGGCATAAAAAAGCCAGCGCAAGGCTGGCTTTTAACAGAAATGACCGGCGTTAACGCAGCCAGGCGGGCATATCGTGCAGCCCCATCGCCTGACGCAGCATAACCGGCTTGACGCCCGGCAGCGTATCCGCCAGCTTCAGCCCCAGATCGCGCAGCAGCTTTTTCGCCGGATGGGTACCGGCGAAAAGCTCGCGGAATCCCTGCATGCCCGCCAGCATCAGCGCCGCGCTGTGCTTGCGGCTGCGCTCATAGCGGCGCAGATAGAGATGCTGACCGATATCTTTACCCTGCTGATGCAGGCGGCGGATTTCGCCAATCAGCTCCGCCGCGTCCATAAAGCCGAGATTTACGCCCTGCCCCGCCAGCGGATGAATGGTGTGCGCGGCGTCGCCGACCAGCGCCAGACGGTGCGCCGCAAAATTGCGGGCGTAGCGCGCCATCAGCGGGAAAGATTTGCGTTCGCTCTGCAGGTGACACAGGCCGAGGCGCATATCGAACGCCACCGCGAGCTGCTGGTTAAACAGCGCCTGCGGCATGCTCTCCAGCCGACTCGCCTCCTGCGGCGACAGCGACCAGACGATTGAGCTGAGGTGTGGATCCTGCATCGGCAGAAACGCCAGAATGCCGTCGCCGTGAAACACCTGGCGCGCCACCGCGTCATGCGGCAGATCGGTGCGAATATTCGCCACCAGCGCGTGGTGATCGTAATCCCAGAAGGTTAAGGGAATATCCGCTTTGTTACGCAGCCAGGAGTTGGCACCGTCTGCGGCAATCAGCAGGCGCGCGGTCAGCATCGTGCCATCCTGCAGCGTAATAAAGGCTTCATTTTCGCCAAACGCTACCTGCTGCAGCTGCGAAGGCGCCATCAGCGTAACGTCGCTGCAGCGGCTGGCGCGCTGCCAGAGGGCGCTGTGAATCGCCGGGTTTTCGATAATATGCCCCAGATGCGTCAGACCCTGCTGCTCGTCATCAAAGCTGATGGCACCGAAGCTGTCGCGATCCCACACTTCCATGCCGTGATAAGCGCTGGCGCGCCGCGCCAGAATATCGGACCAGACATCCAGCTTCTGCAGCAGCCGCTCGCTGGCGGCGTTGATGGCCGATACGCGAATCGACGGCGCAGCGCTGGCGTCGAACTGCGGCTCCGCCGTTTTTTCCAGCACGGCGACGCGCAGCCCGCTGCCCTGCAAACCGCAGGCGACTGCCAGTCCTACCATGCCGCCGCCGGCGATAACCACATCAAAACTTTGCATCGGTGCCCCTTAGTTAACGCTTAACCCAGCCAAGCGTGCGCTCGGCCAGTTGATTACGCAGCCACGGCAGATGATCCATTGCCATCAGCCCCAGATTTCGTCCCGCCACCAGCGGCGCGTAGCGATTGGCAAACAGCCGCACCAGCCCGTCGGTGATGCCAATAGTCGCGTCTCGATCGGGCTGGCGACGCTGTTGATAGCGTTGCAGCACGTCATAGCTGCCCACATCCTGCTGCTGACGATGCGCGGCCGCCAGCGTTTCCGCCAGCGACATAACGTCGCGCAGCCCGAGGTTGAAACCCTGCCCGGCGATGGGATGCAGCGTCTGCGCTGCATTGCCGACCAGCGCCAGCCGATGCGAAACCTGCCGCCCGGCGCTCTGCAGCGCCAGCGGATAGCTTTCGCGCTGGCCGGTATGGGTAAAACGCCCAAGCCGCCAGCCGAATGCGCGCTGCAGCTGCGCCAGAAATTCGCTGTCGCTCCAGCCCTCGACTTTCTCGCGCGCCGCCAGCGGATGGCACCACACCAGCGACAGACGATTGTCCGACATCGGCAGCAGCGCCAGCGGCCCGTGTTCGGTAAAGCGCTCAAAGGCGCGTCCCTGATGCGGTAGCTGGGTAGAGACGTTGGCGATGACCGCCAGCTGATGATAATCCTCGCACTGCCATTGGATGCCGAACGATGCGGCCAGCGGCGAGCGAGAGCCGTCCGCGGCCACCAGCAGCGTGCCGTCGAGCCGTTCGCCGCTCTCCAGAGTCACCTGCACGTTATCCTGCTGGCGCTGAGCGCTGCTGACGCGAGCCGGACAGTGCAGAGTAACGCCTGGCGCGCTTTTCAGACGGTCGAACAGCTTCTGGCCTACTTCAAAAAGCTCGACCACATACCCGAGCGCGGGGATCTGATACGCCTCGGCGTCCAGCGTGACAAAACCGGCATGTCCGCGATCGGAGACGTGAATATCCGTGATGGCGGTGGCGTGCTTCTCGATGCTGCGCCAGAGGTCGATATCCACCAGCTGCTGACGCGTACCGGCTGCCAGCGCGATAGCGCGACTGTCATACCCCGGATGCGAGCGGCTGTCGGGCGCGCTGCTCTCAATCAGCGTGACCGGCAGCTGCCCCTGGGTCAGATGGGAAATAGCCAGCGCAAGCGTCGCGCCGGTCATGCCGCCTCCGGCGATAATAACCGTCATGGCTGGCGCGCCGCTGCCATCAGCGCCTCAATCGCATCCGCGTCTTTAACCACGCTGTCGGTAAGATTCTCGTTGCCCGTTTCAGTGATCAGAATGTCATCTTCGATACGAACGCCGATGCCGCGATACTCTACAGGCACGTCGGAATCCGGCGCGATATAAAGCCCTGGCTCAACGGTCAGCACCATGCCCGGCTCCAGAACGCGATCGCGCGACGGGGTGCCGTAATGGCCGACGTCATGCACGTCCAGGCCCAGCCAGTGGCTCAGCCCATGCATAAAGAACTGGCGGTGCGCCTCTTCAGCGATCAGCGTCTCCACGTCGCCCTGCAGAATGCCCAGATCCACCAGCCCGCTGACCATAATGCGCACCACCTCTTCGTTGACCTCGCGGATGCTGACGCCGGGACGGAAGAGCGCTAGCGCTTTGTAAAGCGACGCGAGCACGATGTCATAAATGGCGCGCTGCGGCGCGGAGAAGGTGCCGTTCACCGGGAAGGTGCGGGTAATATCGCCGGCGTAGCCGTGGAATTCGCACCCCGCATCAATCAGCACCAGGTCGCCGTCGCGCAGCTCGCTCTCATTTTCGGTGTAGTGCAGGATGCAGCCGTTTTCGCCCGATCCGACAATGGTGTTATAAGCGGGAAAACGCGCGCCGTGACGGTTAAAGACGTAATGAATTTCGCCTTCAAGCTGATATTCAAACTGGCCGGGACGGCAGGCTTCCATGGCGCGGGTGTGCGCCAGCGCGCTGATTTTACCGGCGCGGCGCAGCAGGTCGATCTCCTCTGGCCCTTTAAACAGGCGCATTTCATGCACCCAGGGACGCCAGTCGGTCAGCGTCACCGGAGCGCTGAAGTTCTGTCGGAAGCCACGGCGCAGTTTCTCCAGCGCGGCGAACACCAGCTTATCCGCCTCAGCGTACTCGCCCTGCGCGTGATAAACCACGTCCAGCCCGTTCAGCAGCAGATGCAGCTGCTGGCCAATATCATCCCAGGGCAGCGCGCGATCGACGCCTAATTTTTCCGGCGCGGCATCCTGACCCAGCCGACGGCCAAACCAGATTTCCGCCGTGAGATCCCGCACGCGGTTGAACAGCACGCTGTGGTTGTGGGTCACATCGCTTTTTATCAGCACCAGCAGAGCCTGCGGCTCGTTGAAGCCGGTGAAATACCAGAAGTCGCTGTTCTGTCGGAACGGATATTCGCTGTCGTTGCTGCGAGTCACCTCCGGCGCGGCAAATATCAAGGCGGCGCTGCCCGGCGCCATTTTCGCCAGTAGCGCCTGTCGACGCTGCTGAAAAGTATCCAGAGAAATCATCTTTGCACTCCCTGTAGAAACGGGCGCGTTCACGCCCTGAGATATCTGGCTTAGTGTAGCGTCGGTTTTTTCACTTCGGGGGCGGTAGGTTGCGGGCGATTGAAGGTATCGTGGCACAGCAGCGCCGCCACGCGCACATATTCAATCACCTCTTCCAGCGACTGCTCCAGCTCATCCTGGTCTTCGTCTTCTTCGTAGCCAAGCTGGGCGATGGTGCGCAGATCGTCAATCGCTTCGCCGGTTTCGCCGGTGACCTTATCCAGCTTCGGCTGCGTGACGCCCAGCCCGAGCAGGAAATGATTAACCCAGCCCGCCAGCGCATCGGCGCGATCGAAGACGGTGATATCTTCATCGTCCGGCAGCATCAGCTGAAACAGGAAGCCTTCATCTTCCAGCGTGTTAGCGGTGCTGTCATGCAGCGCCTGTAGAGGCAAAGCCAGCCCCTGCGAAAACGCCATGCCTTCGTTGGTAAGATCGTGGACCAGCGTTCTCCAGCTGTTATCCTGATTGCCACCGCACAGAATGCCGCTGAGCAGGCCATGCATTTCCGCTGGCGTCATCCCCACGCCTTGTTGAGAGAGCGCCGAAGCCAGCGCGTTGTAATCGGGGGTTGCGTTCTGTAAAGACATAAGGATTCATCGTCGTTGGCAGAATAAGTTCGTGGTATGCTACCACTAGCTGCCTCAAGGTTTCCAGAAAAGGGGTTGTAACTTATTTCGCGGGTCTATATAGTTGCCCGCCTCCCAAAGCATTGAGCGTCCAGGGAGATGCGGGCGAAGTAATCAGTCAGGAAGGTGGCATGTCTGCACAACCAGTAGATATACAAATTTTTGGTCGTTCATTGAGAGTGAATTGTCCGCCTGAACAGCAAGATGCGCTGAATGCGGCTGCCGAAGACCTCAATCAACGGTTGCAAGATTTAAAAGTTCGCACTAGAGTCACAAATACCGAGCAACTGGTGTTCATTGCCGCGTTAAACATCTGCCATGAACTGGCGCAAGAGAAAGTGAAAACGCGCGATTATGCTGCTAATATGGAACAACGTATCCGTATCCTGCAGCAGACGATTGAACAGGCTCTTGTTGAGCAAGGTCGTATCACCGACCGCCAGGGTGCGAAGTTCGAATAATACTTTATGGTTGCTGTGTTACGGTAACGGTGAAGTCCAGTTTCTCTGAGATGTTTGCAAGCGGGCCAGTCCCCTGAGCCGATATTTCATACCAACAGAGTGTGGCGCTCTGTAACCTGTGAGCATGCTCGGTTCGTCCGAGAAGCCTGATGGTTGCGACGGCACATTCACCTTGAACCAAGGGTTCAAGGGTTACAGCCTGCGGCGGCATCTCGGAGATCTCCTTACGTTTTGCATCTGTTTTTCCCCGTTGTGAATGATATAGTTGCTTAGTCAGCGACTTATCAACGGGGTTTCTGTGTCTCATCCCTCTCTGCTCGATCGACACCATATCCGCCAGCATGTGCGCCATCTGCGCCGCGCCCTGACGCCTGAACAGCAGGAACAGGCTGCCGACAGCCTGGCGGAACATGCCGTGAACTTTGCTCCCCTCGCCAACGCCAGCCATATCGCGCTCTTTTTATCGGTGGATGGCGAGCTTAATACCCGTCCACTCATCGCTAAGCTCTGGCAGCAAAATAAACAGGTTTACCTGCCGGTACTGCACCCTTTCGCCTCTGGCCATCTGCTGTTTCTCCGCTACACGCCTGAAACGGTGCTGACGCCGAATAAACTGCGTATTCCCGAACCGCCGCTCGATATCCGCCAGATGATTACGCTGGATCGGCTGGATGTCATGATGGTGCCGCTGGTCGCTTTTGACGACAGCGGGCAGCGTCTCGGCATGGGCGGCGGCTTTTACGATCGCACCCTGCAAAACTGGCGTCAGCATGGCTTTCTGCCGGTTGGCGTGGCGCATGACTGTCAGCAGGTAGAGCGGCTGCCAGCGGAGGAGTGGGATGTCCCCCTGCCCGCGGTGCTGACGCCGTCGCGTCTGTGGCAGTGGGAATAGCGGCGGTTGCCTGACAACTTCTCAGAGACCGGCGTCGGGGTTTTACAGTGATGCGCCGTCTGGAGGAAGAAGCAGACGGCGCATTTTCTATTGAAGCGGAATCAGTAGAGCAGACGGGCGCGGATGGTGCCTGGAATCGCCTTCATCAGCTGCAGCGCTTTATCCGCCTGATCCTGCGGCGCATCGATATCAATTACGACATAACCCATCATCGGCGAGGTTTGCAGGAACTGCGCGGCGATATTAATGCCCTGCTCGGCAAAGATCTGGTTAATGGCCGTTAACACGCCCGGACGGTTTTCATGAATGTGCAGCAGGCGGCTGGCGCTGGCGCCATGCATCGGCAGCGACACTTCCGGGAAATTGACCGCCGAGAGCGTTGAGCCGTTATCGGAATATTTGGCCAGCTTGCCCGCAACTTCAATACCGATATTCTCCTGCGCTTCCTGCGTGGAGCCGCCGATATGCGGCGTCAGGATCACGTTGTCGAACTCGCACAGCGGCGAATTGAACGGCTCACTGTTGGTGGCAGGCTCAAGCGGGAAGACGTCGATCGCAGCGCCCGCAAGGTGTTTGCTCGACAAGGCGCCGCACAGCGCTGGAATATCGACCACGGTCCCGCGCGAAGCGTTGATCAGCAGTGCGCCCTTCTTCATCTGCGCCAGCTCCTGCGCGCCGATCATATCCTGGGTTGACGGGGTTTCCGGCACATGCAGGCTCACCACGTCGCTCATATTCAGCAGGTCGGAAAGATGGCGCACCTGGGTGGCGTTGCCCAGCGGCAGTTTGTTTTCAATGTCGTAAAAGAAGACGTGCATCCCCAGGCTTTCAGCCAGCACGCCAAGCTGCATACCGATATGACCATAGCCGATGATGCCGAGCTTTTTGCCGCGCGCTTCGAAAGAGCCAACGGCGTTTTTATTCCAGATGCCGCGGTGCGCTTTGGCGTTCGCCTCAGGAATGCCGCGCAGCATCAGCAGCATTTCGCCGATGACCAGCTCAGCGACCGAGCGGGTATTAGAGAACGGGGCGTTAAAGACCGGAATGCCGCGCGTCGCCGCCGCGTTGAGATCGACCTGATTGGTGCCGATACAGAAGCAGCCTACGGCGACCAGTTTCTCCGCCGCGGCGAAGATCTCTTCCGTCAGTTGGGTACGGGAGCGGATGCCGATAAAGTGCGCATCCCGAATGGAGGATTTCAGCGCTTCGTCATCCAGCGCGCCTTTATGGAATTCGATATTGGTGTAACCCGCCGCGCGCAGATTCTCCAGCGCGCTCTGGTGGACGCCCTCCACCAGCAGGAACTTAATCTTGTCTTTTTCCAGTGATACCTTTGCCATTTCCCCGACCCTATTGTGATTTCAACAATGGCCGCCATAAGCGCGCCTTCTGTCAAAATATCAAAATTTACGCCTGCGGCAATACAACCGATTGCCTTACTGCCAGCACGGGGAAGCCTGAGCTCAGCACATTGCCACAGAAAATCGGGAGCTGAACCAGGAACAAAGGACGAACCTGCTGTCGATGACGGTTATGTGACATAAGTCACCGAATTTAAGCGATGAAAGAAAAGATGTTTTGCGCAAGGAAATAACCGGCGCGTTTTCCGCGCCGGACAGATCATTTTTCGATGGTTTTGACGCCGTCCGGCGTGCCGATCAGCGCGATATCGGCGCCGCGCGTGGCAAAGAGACCCACGGTAACCACGCCAGGGAGCGCATTAATGGTTCTTTCCAGCGCAATCGGGTCGAGGATACGCAGGTTATGCACATCAAGGATGATGTTGCCGTTGTCGGTGACCACATGCTGGCGATATTCAGGCAGGCCGCCGAGCTTAACCAGTTCACGGCCGACATAGGCGCGCGCCATCGGGATCACCTCTACCGGCAGCGGAAAACGTCCCAGCACGTCCACCTCTTTCGAGGCATCAGCGATGCAGATGAACTTGTGCGCGACGGCCGCCACGATCTTCTCGCGCGTCAGGGCCGCGCCGCCGCCTTTGATCATCTGCATCTGCGGATTGATCTCATCCGCGCCGTCAACGTAGATCGACAGATCGTCAATCTCATTGAGATCGAAAACCGGAATACCGAGCGCTTTCAGCTTCAGGGTTGAGGCTTCCGAGCTGGAGACCGCGCCCTCAATCTGATGTTTCATCGTGGCCAGCGCGTCAATAAAGTGCGCCGCGGTGGAGCCGGTGCCGACGCCGACGACGGTGCCCGGCTGCACATATTTCAGTGCGGCCCAGCCTACGGCTTTTTTCAGTTCATCCTGGGTCATGGTATGTTTAAAACCTGTGCGACAACGAAGTGCGCGTAGTATAAATCAACGCCCGCTGAATGTGCGCGGCTGTTTAGGCTGGAATATTCGCTTTGGAAGCCAGCCCGCAAAAAAGGCGGTGCGCGGCGTGCGGAAAGATCCTTTCAGGCGCGTCAGATGAATTTTTTGTGGCATAGTATCGTCCACCCTGAAGGAGAGAGAACAACAATGAAACGCCCCGATTATCGAACGCTTCAGGCGCTGGACGCAGTGATACGCGAACGCGGCTTTGAGCGCGCCGCACAAAAGTTATGCATTACGCAGTCGGCCGTATCGCAGCGTATTAAACAGCTGGAGAACCTCTTCGGCCAGCCGCTGCTGGTGCGCACTGTGCCGCCGCGCCCCACCGAGCAAGGCCAGAAGCTGCTGGCGCTGCTGCATCAGGTAGAGCTGCTGGAAGAGGAGTGGCTGAGCGATGAGAATGGCGGTACTACGCCGCTGCTGCTGTCACTGGCGGTAAACGCCGACAGCCTGGCGACCTGGCTGCTGCCTGCGCTAAAAGATGTGCTGGCGGACTCGCCGGTACGCCTCAATTTACAGGTCGAAGATGAGACCCGCACGCAGGAGCGTCTGCGCCGTGGCGAAGTGGTAGGCGCGGTGAGTATTCAGCCACAGCCGCTACCGAGCTGCCTGGTGGATCAGCTTGGCGCGCTCGACTATCTCTTTGTCGCCTCGCCGGAGTTCGCCGCCCGTTACTTTCCTAACGGCGTCACGCGCTCGGCGCTGCTTAAGGCGCCTGCGGTCGCTTTTGACCATCTCGACGATATGCATCAGGCCTTTTTACAGCAGAACTTCGATCTGTCGCCTGGCAGCGTGCCCTGCCATATCGTTAACTCGTCAGAAGCCTTCGTGCAGCTGGCGCGACAGGGTTCGACCTGCTGTATGATCCCGCATCTGCAGATTGAGCGCGAGCTGGCGGGCGGCGAACTGCTGGACCTGACGCCGGGCCTCTGCCAGCGCCGTATGCTCTACTGGCACCGCTTTGCGCCGGAGAGCCGACTGATGCGCCGCGTCACCGACGCGCTGATTTCACACGGCCATCGCGTGCTGCGTCAGGACGATCTGGCGGCCTGAAAAATCGGCAAAAAAAGGGGCGCTAAGCGCCCCTTTTCCTTTACTGAGAACCGGCTGTATTCGGCTTGATGTCGAATACCACATCCACCTGATCGTCAAAGTGAATGCTCTGCTGCTCGTAGGTCTGCTGCGCGGAGGTATCCGCAGAAGGCGCAGCGGCTTTGTACATGCGCGCCATCGGCATCGGCTGGTAGTTAGCGACATGGTAACGAATGCTGTAAACCGAGCCGAGCTTCGCGTTAAAGCCCTCCGCCAGCGCCGCAGCCTGCTGGGTAGCGTTATCAATCGCCGCCTTGCGCGCCTGCGCCTTATAGCTGTCTGGGTTGGTGACGCCCAGCTCGACTGAGCGGATTTCGTTCAGGCCGCTTTTCAACGCGCCGTCCAGCAGCTCATTCAGCTTATCGAGCTGGCGCAGCGTAACCTGCACCTGACGCACCGCACGGTAGCCTTTCAGCACCGACTTGCCCTCTTTGGTATAGTCATATTCCGGCTGAGTGCTGAGGTTAGCGGCATCGATATCTTTCTTCTCAATGCCGTTTTTTTGCAGGAAATCAAAATATTGCGCAACGCGATCGTCGGCCTGCTTTTTCGCGTCCGCTGCATCTTTAGAGGAGACGTTGACCACGATAGAGAGCGTGGCGATATCCGGACGCGCATCCACGGTCGCCTGGCCGGAGGTCACCACATGCGGGCCGTTCGGCAGTTCGTCGGCTAATGCGCTTAACGGCAGCGCTAAAGCGCCTGTCATGGCGACCAGCGCCAGTGCTTTCAGTTTCACGAAAGTCCTCCTTGAAATCTCTGTTTTGCTGCGGCATCAAAGGCCAGAGCATGAGCGGAATAGTATGCACAGCTAAGAGCGTGTTATACCGCAAAAGTTCGCGTTTTGCTTATCATGTTCTGTCGCTTTCGGACTATTCAAATCAGAAATTCGCTATTCCCTGTAGCGCCAGCTGGCTGGCGATAATCCACATCACGGCACCGACCAGCAGATTGATTGCGCGCTGCGCGCCGGCGGTGCGCAAGCGAGGCGAAAGCCAGGCCGCCATCAGCGCCAGTCCGAAGAACCAGATTACCGACGCGCTGATCGTGCCCAGCGCGAACCAGTGGCGCGCTTCCTGCGTCGGCAACTGACCGCCGAGGCTGCCCAGCACCACGAAGGTATCGATATAGACGTGGGGATTAAGCCAGGTGACCGCCAGCATGGTGGCGATGATGCGCCAGCGGCTCTGCTTAAGCTCGGCGTTGCTGGCCAGATCGACATTGCCGCTAAAGGCGGCCCGCAGCGCATTCCAGCCGTACCACAGCAGAAAGGCGACGCCAGCCCAGGTAATCAGCATCAGCAGCAGCGGAGACTGATGCAGCAAGGCGCTGCCGCCGAGGATCCCGCCGCATATCAGCGCGATATCGCTGAGCGTGCAGAGCGTCGCCGTCATCAAATGATACTGGCGCTTGACGCCCTGATTCATCACGAATGCGTTCTGCGGCCCCAGCGGCAATATCAGCGAGGCGCCAAGAGCAAGTCCTTGTAAATACATTGATAACACGGAATTTTCCTTACATCGACGAGATGCAGAGGAGTATAAAGAAGCGGGATTATTAGCGGAAATTGAAAGATTTAATCTGGCATTAGGCAGGTTAATAAAGGCGGCCTGAGCGCCGCCCTGATAGGTTTATTCTGCTTTCGCTTCTGCTTCCGGCTGGCTGACGCGATGCAGATGCACGTCCATTTGCGGATAAGGAATGCCGATGCCTTTCGCATCCAGCGCGCGCTTGAAGTTCTTCAGCAGATCCCAGTAGACGTTCTGCAGATCGCCGCTGTTGCTCCAGCAGCGCACCACGAAGTTCATGGAGGACGCGGCCAGTTCGTTAAGGCCAATCTGTACGCCCATATCCTGCAGCACGCGTGAATCGGCATCAACCACCTCACGCAGCAGCGTCAGCACCTGATCGACATCCGCATCGTAAGAGACGCCGATAATAAACTCGTTGCGGCGCACCGGCTCGCGTGAAAAGTTCACGATATTGCCGGTGATGATTTTACCGTTCGGCACCACCACCATCTTACCGTCAGCGCTTTTCAGCGTGGTGGAGAAAATCTGCACGTTCATAACCGTACCCATAATGCCGCCGAGGTCAACGAACTCGCCTGAGCGGAAGTGGCGGAAAATCACCAGCAGCACGCCTGCGGCAAGGTTGGACAAGGAGTCTTTCAACGCCAGGCCCACGGCCAGACCGGCAGCGCCGAGAATAGCGATGACCGAGGTGGTCTGCACCCCGATGCGGCCCAGCGCAGCAATAAGGGTAAAGGCGATAATCCCGTAGCGAACCAGCGCCGACAGGAAATCAGCAACGGTGGGATCAATATGGCGAGCCTGCAACAGGCGGTTGGCGGCATTGGCGATAATACGCGCGATTGTCATACCAATGACAAGGATCACTACCGCCGCCACGATATTCACCGCGTAGCTAATCAGCAGCTCCTGATTGCGGACAATCCAGCTGCCCGCATTGTTGAGGTCATCGACCACATTCAAATGTTCCATTTATGCACCCTGTTGAATATTCCCCGGGGGAAATGACAAAACATTGTCAGAGGCGTTCCGACAATTCCTTACTGAAGGGTAAACAAAAAAGGGGGAACTGCCAAATCAGCCTTGAATTCCCTTACATTTTGTCGGCAAAGCGCATAAAAAAAGGCCCTTACGGGCCTTTTTTGTACTCTGTAGCGAATTACAGACGATCGATGGCGTTCAGCTCTTTAAAAGCCTGCTCCAGGCGCACAACCATTGAGGATTGCGCTGCGCGCAGCCAGACGCGCGGATCGTAGTATTTTTTGTTCGGGCTGTCTGGACCCTGCGGGTTGCCGAGCTGGCCTTGCAGATACTCTTCGTTCTTTTTGTAGTACTGCAGAATACCGTCCCATGTTGCCCACTGGGTGTCGGTATCGATGTTCATTTTGATCACGCCGTAGCTGATTGACTCTTCGATTTCCGCTGCGGAAGAACCGGAGCCGCCGTGGAAAACGAAGTCCAGCGCGTTGTGCGGCAGGCCATGTTTTTCACAAACGTATTTCTGCGAGTCGCGCAGAATGGTCGGGGTCAGCTTAACGTTGCCCGGCTTGTAAACGCCGTGTACGTTGCCGAAAGAGGCAGCGATAGTGAAGCGCTTGCTGATTTTGCTCAGTTCGGTATAGGCGTAATCAACGTCTTCCGGCTGGCTGTAAAGCGCAGAAGCGTCAACGTGGCTGTTGTCCACGCCATCTTCTTCACCGCCGGTCACGCCCAGCTCGATCTCCAGCGTCATGCCCATTTTGTCCATGCGCGCCAGGTATTTGCTGCAAATCTCGATGTTCTCTTCCAGAGACTCTTCAGAGAGGTCGATCATATGAGAAGAGAACAGCGGTTTACCGGTTTTCTTAAAGTGCTCTTCGCCTGCGTCCAGCAGACCGTCGATCCACGGCAGCAGTTTTTTCGCGCAGTGGTCGGTGTGCAGGATAACCGGCACGCCATACTGTTCAGCCATCAGGTGAACGTGATGCGCGCCTGCGATAGCGCCGAAAATCGCCGCGCCCTGCGGCTTGTCGGTTTTGAAACCTTTACCGGCGATAAACGCGGCGCCGCCGTTAGAGAACTGGACGATAACCGGCGCTTTCACTTTCGCAGCGGCTTCCAGTACGGCGTTGATAGAGTCAGTGCCGACGCAGTTTACCGCTGGCAGCGCGAATTTGTTCTCTTTCGCTACCTGGAAGATCTTCTGAACGTCGTCGCCAGTGACAACGCCGGGTTTAACGAAATCAAAAATTTTAGACATGATTGTGTCCTGTTTCGTGACCGATTATCCCTTAAGGGACAGCGATTTAAACGCCCAACGGGGCAAGTCTTCAGGCGACGCGCCAGCGCGTCGCCCCCAAAGGATTACTGCTTAGCACGCTCTTCCAGCATTGCAACCGCAGGCAGTTTTTTGCCTTCGACGAACTCCAGGAACGCGCCGCCGCCGGTAGAGATGTAAGAGATTTTGTTTTCGATGCCGAACAGGTCGATAGCCGCCAGGGTATCGCCGCCGCCCGCCACAGAGAAAGCGTCGCTGTCAGCGATAGCATTCGCGACGATTTCGGTGCCCTTACGGAAGTTCGGGAACTCGAACACGCCGACCGGGCCGTTCCACAGAATGGTTTTCGCCTCTTTCAGCAGCTTCGCCATGGCCTGTGCGGTTTCGTCGCCGAAGTCCATAATCTCTTCGTTATCCGCCACTTCGGAAACCTTTTTCACGGTTGCCGGGGCAGTTTCAGAGAATTCCGTGCCAACGCGTGAATCGGTCGGAACCGGAATGCCGTACTGGTCGCGCAGGCCTT
Source organism: Pantoea sp. UBA5923 (assembly GCF_002431095.1). NCBI lineage: Bacteria > Pseudomonadati > Pseudomonadota > Gammaproteobacteria > Enterobacterales > Erwiniaceae > Pantoea > Pantoea sp. UBA5923. The sequence goes on from NZ_DJDN01000018.1 coordinate 84,039, forward strand.
TCGCCGCTTCAACGAAGTCCGGCTCATAGAGCGATTTGCCGACGTTGTTGTCGATAGCGACGAAGGTGTTGGCGATGCCGCCGCCGACGATAACGGTGTCAGCGATTTTCACCAGCGACTGCAGCACGTCGAATTTAGTAGAGACTTTTGAGCCGCCGACTACCGCCACCAGCGGACGCTCCGGGTTGCTCATTACTTTACCCAGCGCTTCCAGCTCGGCTGACAGCAGTGGGCCTGCGCAGGCGATCGGCGCGAATTTGCCAACGCCGTGAGTCGAGGCCTGTGCGCGGTGCGCGGTGCCGAAGGCGTCCATGACGAAGACGTCGCACAGCGCTGCATATTTTTTCGACAGCGCTTCGTCGTCTTTCTTCTCGCCTTTGTTAAAGCGCACGTTTTCCAGCACGACCAGCTCGCCCGCGTCAACTTCAACGCCGTCGAGGTAATCTTTCGCCAGGGTGACTTTAGTGCCGTTCAGTTTTTCTTTCAGATAGTTAACAACGGGCAGGAGGGAGAATTCTTCGTTATATTCACCTTCGGTCGGGCGACCCAGGTGAGAGGTGACCATCACTTTTGCGCCCTGTTTCAACGCCGATTCGATGGTAGGCAGAGAGGCACGAATACGTGCGTCTGACGTCACTTTCCCTTCTTTTACTGGTACGTTGAGATCGGCGCGGATCAGAACGCGCTTACCAGCCAGATCCAAATCGGACATCTTAATTACAGACATGGTGAACCCTCTCGTTGATTCTCGTAAGTTTTGTCAGACGCAGACCGCGCCTTACCTGAAACCGCTTGCGGCCATCGCTAACGTCGTGTCGAGCATTCGGTTAGCAAAGCCCCATTCGTTGTCGCACCAGACCAGGGTCTTGATCAGGCGCTGACCGCTGACCCGCGTTTGCGTGCCGTCCACAATGGCACTGTGCGGATCATGGTTAAAATCTACTGAGACTAACGGTAATTCCGTATAGTCAACTATACCACGAAATGCCCCCTCTGACGCGTTTTGCAGCAGCGCGTTGACCTCGCAGGCCCTGACCGCCTCGCGTACGGAAACGCTGAGATCGATGGCCGTAACGTTGATGGTCGGCACGCGTACCGCGATCGCTTCAAAGCGGTCATTGAATTTCGGAAAAATACGGGTAATCCCGGCGGCCAGTTTAGTATCGACCGGAATGATCGACTGGCTGGCGGCGCGCGTGCGGCGCAGATCGCTGTGATAGGCGTCAATCACCTGTTGATCGTGCATCGCCGAGTGGATAGTGGTGACAGTGCCCGACTCAATGCCGAAGGCGTCGTCCAGCAGTTTAATCACCGGAATAATGCAGTTGGTGGTGCAGGAGGCGTTAGAGACGATACGATCGGTTTGTTTAAGCGCCTGTTCGTTCACGCCGAACACAACGGTCGCGTCAAGATCGTTGCCGCCCGGATGGGAAAAAAGCACCTTTTTCGCGCCCGCCTGCAGATGCGCCTCGCCATCCGCCCGGCTGCCGTAGACGCCGGTGCAGTCCAGCACCACGTCGACGTTAAGCTCGCGCCACGGCAGCGAAGCGATATCGGCATGATGCAGGATGCGAATGGTATCCTCGCCGACCCACAGCAGATCGCGCTCCTGACGCACGTCAAAGGCGAAGCGGCCATGGCTGGTGTCATATTTCAGCAGATGCGCCATACCGGCCGCTTCCGCCAGTTCATTGATCGCCACAACCGTGATTTCTGCCCGGCGGCCGGTCTCATAGAGCGCGCGCAGCACATTGCGTCCGATGCGACCAAATCCATTTATGGCAATGCGAACCGTCATACCACCCCTGCAATTAAAATCAGTGTCAAATCGGAACGTTAGCCTGAGCCAGACGTTCTCGTTTGTACAGGAAATTCTTGCGCTTTTGCAGCGTTATGCCGCTCGACAAAACGCCGTCACAGCGCCTACTGAAACGGTTCAGCTACAATAAAGAGAAGCAGTAATAATTGGAATGCGTCAGATCAAATCAGACTTTAAAAATCTGACGAGGATCACACTCGCCCCTGCATTATGGATATAAAACGACCGCCAGACGCGACCTGCTTTAGTAAAATAGCCCGGCTTAGCGCCATTTAACCCAATAGCGGCAACAGGCGCGTCATTACGACAGACAACCTATGAACTACAACCTGCTTTGGTATCTCTGGTTTATCTGGTCTTGCGCTCTGGTGATCTACGTATTGAGCTGGAGCGTTACACTGACGCTGGTGCGTCAGTATCGCGGGCTGCTGCTGGCAGTAGCGGTAACGCTTATCGCCCGGGCGGCTTTCAGGAGATTAAGATTCAACAAAGGAATAATTATGTTTAAACGCAAAGAAAATAGCTTCAACGCCAGCTTCACCGAAACGGCCAGCGCTGCGGCAGCAGTGACGCCGCCTGAGGATGATTTTGAAGAGAGCGTGTCCGCCGCCACTGTCGTCAAGGCTGCGCCGGCTGCACCGGTCAACACCACGACTATCCCGGAAACCTGCACGATTACGGGCGAAGTTAACGCTCAGGGCGACGTGCATATCAACGGCAATATCACCGGCAAGATTATTGCGGAAAAAACGGTTTTTGTGCAGAAAAAGGGGCGGGTCGATGGAGAGATCTATGCGCAGCGTACGGAAATCAGCGGCGAGCTAAAAGGATTGTGCCGCAGCCGTGAAATCGCCATCAATGCGGAAGGGTTTATGGATGGCACCGTCGAATGCGAATCGCTGGCTATCCATCACCAGGGCCGCTTCTATGGCACCTCTAATCCCTGGCAGCAGGATAAAAGAGAGAGCGGCCTGAGCGAAGCATCTGTATCCTCCGCTCAGGAATTTCAACTGCATAAGGCGACGCTGCTACAGCAGTAGCCCGACAGGGTTCGCCAGCATAAGCGGCGAACCCTTACCTCTTACAGCACCGCTTTCGCCTGCGCCACCACGTTGTCCACGGTGAAGCCGAACTCCTCGAACAGCTGCTCCGCCGGAGCGGACTCGCCGAAGGAGGTCATGCCCACCACCGCGCCATGCAGGCCGGTATACTTCTGCCAGTAGTCCGCAATGCCCGCCTCAATTGCAACGCGCGCGCCGACCGATTTCGGCAGCACCGCCTCGCGCCACGCCGCGTCCTGCTTGTCGAAGGTGTCGGTTGACGGCATGGAGACCACGCGCACCTTAATCCCTTCGCTGCTCAGCCTGTCATACGCCGCCACCGCCAGCTCTACCTCTGAGCCGGTCGCAATCAGGATCAGCTCCGGCTGGCCGTCGCTCTCCTTCAGGATGTAGCCGCCGCGCGCGATGTTCGCCAGCTGCTCCGCGCTGCGCGCCTGCTGCGCCAGGTTCTGGCGGGAGAAGATCAGCGCGGTCGGGCCGTCCTTACGCTCGATGGCGTATTTCCACGCCACCGCCGACTCCACCTGGTCGCACGGACGCCAGGTGCTCATGTTTGGCGTGGTACGCAGGCTGGCCAGCTGCTCCACCGGCTGGTGGGTCGGGCCGTCTTCGCCCAGGCCGATAGAGTCGTGGGTGTAGACCATGATCTGGCGGATCTTCATCAGCGCCGCCATGCGCGCCGCATTGCGCGCATACTCCACGAACATCAGGAAGGTGGCGGTGTAAGGCAGAAAGCCGCCGTGCAGCGCCAGGCCGTTGGCGATGGCGGTCATGCCGAACTCGCGCACCCCGTAGTGGATATAGTTGCCCGCCGGGTCGACGTTGATCGGCTTAGAGCCGGACCACATGGTCAGGTTGCTCGGCGCCAGGTCGGCGGAGCCGCCCAGATATTCCGGCAGCAGCTTACCGAACGCCTCGATGGCGTTCTGGGAGGCCTTGCGGCTGGCGATTTTCGCCGGGTTGGCCTGCAGCTGCTCAATGAACTTCTGCGACTCTTCCTGCCAGCTCGCCGGCAGCTCGTTGCTGACGCGACGCCTGAACTCGGCGGCCAGCTCCGGGTACGCCTGCGCGTAGGCGGCGAACTTCTCGTTCCACTTCGCCTCTTTCGCCTGGCCCGCCTCTTTCGCGTCCCACTCGGCGTAGATTTCTGACGGGATAACGAACGGAGCGTGCGTCCAGCCCAGCTGCTGGCGGGTCAGCGCCACCTCGTCGTCACCCAGCGGCGCGCCGTGAGAGTCGTGGGTGCCCGCCTTGTTCGGCGAGCCGAAGCCGATAACGGTTTTGCACATCAGCAGCGAAGGCTTATCGCTGACCGCTTTCGCCTCGTCAATCGCCCGGGCGATAGCCTCCGCGTCGTGGCCGTCCACGCCGCGCACCACGTGCCAGCCGTAGGCTTCGAAGCGCTTCGCGGTGTCGTCGGTGAACCAGCCGTCGGTATGGCCGTCGATAGAGATGCCGTTGTCGTCATAGAACGCCACCAGCTTGCCCAGCTTCAGGGTGCCGGCCAGAGAGCAGACCTCGTGGGAGATGCCCTCCATCATGCAGCCGTCGCCCATAAACACCCAGGTGTTGTGGTCAACGATCTCATGGCCCGGACGGTTGAACTGCGCCGCCAGGGTGCGCTCGGCGATGGCGAAGCCGACCGCGTTAGCGATGCCCTGGCCCAGCGGGCCGGTGGTGGTTTCAACGCCCGGGGTGTAGCCATATTCCGGGTGACCTGGAGTTTTTGAATGCAGCTGGCGGAAGTTCTGCAGCTCGCTCATCGGCAGATCGTAGCCGGTGAGGTGCAGCAGGCTGTAAATCAGCATTGAGCCGTGGCCGTTCGACAGCACAAAGCGATCGCGGTCGGCCCACTGCGGGTTGGTCGGGTTATGGTTCAGGTAGCTGCGCCACAACACCTCGGCAATATCTGCCATACCCATCGGGGCCCCCGGATGTCCCGATTTGGCTTTCTGTACTGCGTCCATACTTAACGCGCGAATGGCGTTGGCAAGCTCTTTACGAGAGGGCATTTTCTACTCCAGGTCGGATTAATGATTCGCCTATTTAACTCATTGTTATTAATGATTTATCGGGCAAAACAAGGAAAAAGTCGCTCATCAATGTACATGAAAATAGAGGCAAAAGTACATGCCGCACCGTGCTAAATCTCGCCGCTTCGCCTGGCTTTTACGGCAATGTCTGCTAGCGAAGTGGCTGACTACAGGCTATAACCCACTCTTTACTGTATCTGACCCTTTTCAGATACCGGCTTTTCCTACCTTGTTACTGACAGGATGTACGCATGAAGATTAAGACAGGCATCATGGCAATCAGCCTCGCGGCGCTGCTCAGCGGCTGCCAGGGCATGGACAATAACGCGCTGCTGCAGTCGGGCGCCCAGGCTTTTCAGGCCTACACCCTCAATGACGCACAGGTAAAACAGCTCAGCGATCAATCCTGCGCGCAGATGGATAAAGAGAACCAGCTCGCGCCGGCCGACAGCACCTATCAGCAGCGGCTGAACAAGATCGCCGCCGCGCTGGGCGACAACATTAACGGTACGCCAGCCAACTACCGCGTCTACATCACCAAAGACGTTAACGCCTGGGCGATGGCGAACGGCTGCATCCGCGTCTATAGCGGGCTGATGGATATGATGGACGACAACGAAGTCGAAGGCGTGCTGGGACATGAGATGGGACACGTCGCGCTGGGCCATACGCGCAAGGCGATGCAGGTCGCCTTCGGCACTACGGCGGCGCGCACCGCGGCCTCTTCGGTGGGCGGCGTTATCGGCTCGCTGTCGCAGTCGCAGCTGGGCGATCTGGGCGTGCAGCTGGTCAACGCGCAGTTCTCGCAAACCCAGGAGTCGCAGGCGGATGACTACTCTTACGAGCTACTGAAGAAACGCGGCATTAATCCGCTGGGGCTGGCGACCAGCTTTGAAAAGCTGGCGAAAATGCAGCAGGGCCAGCAAAGCTCCCTGTTTGATTCACATCCCGACTCTGCGGCGCGTGCGCAGCATATTCGCGATCGCATCGCGGCAGACGCCGGAAAATAAGCGGACGTGCGTCGCCCTGTGGCGGCGCACGCAATCTGTTATCGCCTGAAAAGCTGATCTACCATCGATCCCAGATCGAGTTGCTTGTCGTGCAGGGATTGATCGTCCATCTGTCCCTGCGGCGACATGCGGTCAATCAGGTGCGGCAAAAGCTCCGCCAGTTTGCCGGAGGCGCCGTTCACATCGGTCCCCAGCTTCTGCGCCAGCGACTGCAGCGCCTCTTCGCCAAAGGCCGAGCGCAGTTCGCCGCCGCTCACCGACCGGTTGCTGCCTGTGCCGATCCAGGAGCTTAAAATCTCGCCCAGCCCGCCCTGCTGGAACTTATGCAGCAGCACTTCAATACCGCCCTGCTCCTGCACCCAGTTCCACACCGCTTCCAGCTCGCCTAACGTATTGCGTCCGTTGCCGTTGCCTAAAGCACCGACTAATTCATCAAGCAGGCCCATATTGCTCTCCGTTAAGGTTAAAACCGGGCGCGGCATACGCCCGGCTTGAAAAGTTACTTGCCTTTGTTCGCCGCCTGAACGTGCAGCATATCAAGCGCCAGCGTCGCCGCGGCCAGCGAGGTGAGATCGGCGTGATCGTAACCCGGCGCTACCTCTACCAGATCCATACCGACAATGTTCAGCCCCTGCAGGCCACGCACCAGTTTGGTGGCCTTGTCGGTAGTCAGGCCGCCGATAACCGGCGTGCCGGTACCGGGCGCGTGCGCCGGGTCCAGGCAGTCGATATCGAAGGTCAGATAGACAGGCAGATCGCCGACGGTGCGCTTCACTTCCGCCAGGATATCGTCGACGCTGCGATCGTTGACCTGCGCTGCATCCAGCACGTTAAAGCCCAGGCTCTTGTCGAACTCGGTGCGGATGCCGATCTGCACTGAGTGCTGCGGATCGATCAGCCCCTCTTTCGGCGCGGTAAAGAACATGGTGCCGTGATCGAACGTCGGGCCGTTGGAGTAAGTATCGGTATGGGCGTCAAAATGCACCAGCGCCAGCTTGCCGAAATGCTTCGCATGGGCGCGCAGCAGCGGCAGCGTAACGTAGTGGTCGCCGCCAAAGGTCATCATGCGCTTGCCGTTCGCCAGCAGTTTTTCCGCATGCGCCTGCAGCTTGTCGGAAAGATCCTGCGAATCGCCAAAGGCGTAGACCAGATCGCCGCAGTCCACGACGTTCAGGCGCTGACGCAGGTCGAAATCCCACGGCCAGCGACACCCTTCCCAGGCGAGGTTGGTGGAGATCTGACGGATCGCGCCCGGGCCCAGGCGGCTGCCCGGACGGCCAGAGGTGGCGGCGTCGAAAGGCACGCCGGTGATCACCCACTCGGCGTCGCTGTCGTAAGGCTGGAAGTTCACAGGAAAACGCATGAAGCCGAAGGCGTTTGAGACCAGCGAATTGTCATACTGATTGCCCAGGGTGTTATACATAAATCATCCTCACTGCCGCGTGGCGTTAAGTTACAGGTGATAAAAGGCTTGATAAAAAAAATCCCCTCCGCGTCGTTAAACCCGACGAGGAAGGGATTTTGCGTTGCCGCATTTTACGCAATTATTGCGGAGTTCGGCGCGCGCTGCAATCCGCGACGCGCCTGAATAAAAAAGTATTGGGAGGCCATTACCGCTCCCGCAGCGCCTCTTTGGCGCGGTTAAACGGCTTGACCAGATAATCCATGACCGTTTTCTCGCCGGTTTTAATATCCACCGTAGAGACCATGCCGGGGCTGATAGCAAAGCGGCGTCCAGCTTTGTTCTGCACGTAATCCGTTTCGGTGCGGATAAAGACGCGGTAGTAGTAGATCTCTGGCTTGACCTCATCCTGAATGGTATCGGGCGAGATGCTCTCCACCACGCCATGCAGCCCGCCGTAAATAGCGTAATCATAGGCGGAGATCTTCACCAGCGCCTTCTGGCCCGGATGGATAAAGGCGATATCGCGCGGCGAGAGGCGCGCTTCAATCAGCAGACGATCGTCCATCGGCACGATATTCATCAGCTCGCCGTTGGGCGGGATCACCCCGCCAACGGTAGTGACCTTGATGTTTTTCACGATGCCGCGCATCGGCGAACGCAGCGTCAGGCGGGTGACGGTATCTTCGCGTCCCTTCACCGTTTGCGCCAGGCTGTCCGCTTCCGCCGACGCCTTCGCCAGATCCTCACGCGCCTGCACGTAATACTGCGAACGCATATCGGTGAGCTTTAGCTCCAGATCGGACTTGTCGCGCTGTAGCCGCAGCACCTCGACGCTGCTGGCGGCGCCGGTTTTCGCCAGCCGCTGGGTAATCGCCAGTTCGCGGTTGGCCAGTCCAAGCGACTCCTGAATCTGCGCCGTCGAGTCTTTTAGCTGCGCGCGGCGGGTATTGTAGAGCCGCGTTTCAGAGGCGATAAGGTCGGGGAAGGCCTTCAGCTCTGCCGGAAAGCGCAAGGGCTGGTCGTTCACCTCGGCGTAGAGCCGCGCGCTGGCCGCCAGCGCGGCCCGGTAGCGCGCCGCGCTCTCGCCGACGCTGGAGACGGATCGCGTCGGATCGAGCTTCGCCACGATCTGCCCCGCCTCGACCCGATCCCCTTCGTGAACGTTAAGCTCGGCGAGGATCCCGCCCTCCAGCGAGCTGAGCACCTGATCGCGTGAGCTGGGGATCACTTTGCCGGTGCCGGTCGACACCTCATCCAGCACGCCGAACCACGCCCAGATCAGCCCGGCCAGCAGCAGAAAGAAGCTGATGACAATCAGGCGCACCGCGCCGGTATAGTAGCTTTCCGAGCGCAGATCGCCGTTGATATCGTCTGACGTTTCCGCTTCGGGCGCGACCAGCCGCAGTTTTGTCGATAGCTCGCTCATGCCTTATCCTCCGGCCGGTTAAGCGACGGCCGCGCCGGTGGCAGTGCGCTCTCTTTCGGGCTGTCCATTACCAGCTGCCCCTCTTTTAATACCAGCACGCGATCCACCAGCGCGAGGATGGCGGCGCGGTGGGTCGCCACAATCAGCGTGCGGCCATTCAGCCACTGCCCAAGCCGTTCGATAAACTCTTTTTCGGTGTGATCGTCCAGCGAGGCGGTCGGCTCATCCAGCAGCACAATATTGGGATCGCGCAGCAGCATGCGCGCCAGCAGCACTGACTGCCGCTGTCCGCCGGACAGCCCGACGCCACCCTCCATCACCGGATGATCCAGGCCGAGCGGCAGGCGACGAATAAAGTCCGCGCCGCCGCTCACCGTCAGCGCGGCGAAGATCGCCTCGTCGCTGGCGTGCGCCGCGCCCATCGTCAGGTTTTCGCGCAGCGTGCCGTGAAACAGCCGCGCATTCTGCGTCATCAGGCCGACATTGCGCCGTACGTCGGCAAGATCGATATGCGGCAGGCTCAGGTTATCGAGCCGCAGCTCGCCGCCCACCAAATCCATGCCGCCGATCATCGCCTGCAGCAGCGTCGATTTTCCCGATCCGTTGCGGCCCAGCACCGCGACGCGTTCGCCAGGCTTGATCGTCAGGCTCTTGATGCGCAGCGCAATAGTGGCGGAGTCGCTGTAGTAGCGAAACATCGCCTCGCTGAACTGGTAGTGGCCGAACAGTACCGGACAGTGGATGCGCGTTTCATCTTTGCTGTTCTCTACCGGCAGCGCCATCAGCGCGTCCAGGCTGCTTTTCGCCGCTTTGACCTGCTGCCAGCGCGCCAGCACGCCGCACAGGGTGCCCATCGGGGCGATCATGCGCGACGAGAGCAGCGACGCCGCCACAATCGCGCCGGTGGTGATATCGCCATTAATTACCATCGGCGCGCCGATAACGATCACGCTGGCGTAGACCAGCCCCTGCACCGTAACGCCCCAGCTAATCAGCGAGTGCATCACTTTACGCATCTCAACGCCGGACTGCGCGGTAATGCGGATATAGCTGTTCCACTGCTGCAGAAAACGATCCTCCGCCTGCATCAGCTTAATATCCTCCAGCCCCTGCACGCTCTCCACCAGCACCGCGTTGCGCAGCGTCGACTCTTTCAGCGACTGATGCGCCAGCCTGGCCAGCGTTTTCTGCTGCAGCAGACCGGGCAGGATCATCAGGATCACCGCCACCGGCGCGATCCACGCCAGCTGCGGCGCAATAATCGCCATCACCAGCATAAACAGCAGGAAAAAGGGCATATCGACGATGGAGCTGACCGTGGTCGAGGTCACCATTTCGCGGATCGCCTCCAGCTCGCGCAGCTGCGAGATAAAGGTGCCGGTAGAGCGCGGGATAGCGCTGTTGCGCAGGCGCAGCGCATGGCCAAACACCCGATCGGAGACGCGCATATCGGCGCGCTTGCCCAGCAGATCGGTGACGTGATCGCGCCCGACGCGCAGAATATAGGTGAAGATCACCGAGATAATTACCCCGCCGTAGAGCACGTAGAGGGTCGGATAGGATTGTGCCGGGATAACCCGGTCATAAACCTGCATCGAGAAGATGATGCCCACCAGTGCCAGCAGGTTGATCAGAAAAGATCCCAGCATGACGTAGCCGTAGGGGCGCAGATCGCGCAGCACCAGGCGACGCAGCCAGTCGGGCTTGATGGTTTCCAGATAGCGGTCAACGCGGCTGTCTTTTGCGGCGGTGAGCGGACGAAAGGCGGCGGCGAAGCGAATATCGGGCAGCAGCGCGCCCAGCGACAGCGGCGTCGGCTGCTCATCGCCGCTGAAGTGCACCCGCACCTCATCTTCACCGTCGAAACTGGTAATCACCCCGACCTGCCCGTCCGCCAGCTCGACCGCCAGCGGCAGCCGCCAGTGGTTAATTTCCCATTTATTATCCTGATAAAGCTGCAGCGACATGCCCGCCTGGCGCGCCAGATGGCGCAGCGCTTTGTCGCGTGTCTGTTTGCCCTGCCACTCGCTGGCGGCAAGGATCATGCCCGGCGAGCAGGGCAAGCGATAGTGGCCGGCGATCAGGATAATAGCTGTCGCCCAGCCCTGTAACGGCACCCCGCCTTCGGCCCCGTCGGGCTTTCCGGCGGGCGACTCTGGAAGCTGCATTTGCGTCATGGCTGGATCTCCACGGACTGGATCCGCTGATTATTCAGGGCAAACGCCGACCGCATATGGCCGGTGCTGTAAAGGCAGTCGAGCTGCAGCGAGCGTAACTGGCTGATGGTTTGCTGCAGCGTGAAGCGGGTCTGGAATACTTCCTGCTCGGCATTGAGCACGTCGAGCAGCGGACGGGTGCCGAGCTGCAGATATTGATCCTGATAGAGCGACTGGGTTTTCTCGCCGAGCCGCTGCTGCCGCGCCTGAATCGCCAGGCTGAGCGCCAGGCTTTGCGACTGACTCTGCGATTCGCTCAGCTGCTGGCGCGCCTTCAGCCGCGCCGAATTCACCGCGGCGTTGGCGGCGTTCAGCGCGTTGGCGGCGGCATTGCGGCTGGCGGTCATGCCGCCGCCCTGATAGAGCGGCATCTCGACCTTGACCCAGGTTGAATATTGCGTGCGATCCAGCGTCTCGCTGTTGGCGTAGTGATTGTTAAGGTAGTGCGTCACCTGCGGCTCCAGCGAGATGGTAGGCAGCATTTGCGCGTTGGCGTTGTCCAGCTTCGCCTGCGCCTCGTTGGCCTGCGCCCAGGCGGCGAGCACCGCCGGGTTGGTCCGGTCATCCGCCTTCGCGACATCGCAGGAGCGCGTCAGGCTGGCGGGAAAGTCGTCGCTGACTTTTTTCACCAGCGGCCAGCCCAGATAGGTCGCCAGCGTGGCGCGCCAGCGGTCAAGGTTCGCCTGGTACTGTGTCAGCAGGGTGCGCGCGCCTTCAATGCGGGCGTCGGTTTGCGTCGCGTCGGAGAGCGAGGCGGCGCCTTCATCGTTGCGCTGGCGGGCGAGATCGCCGATTTTCATCAGCGCCGTCAGCTGCTCCTGCGCAATCTTCACCAGCTGCTGATAACCCTGCACCTGAATCAGCGCCGCGGCGGTATCGTGCGCCACGGTATCGATGCTGAGCAGCACGTTGGCCTGCTGCTGGGCGACGCCCGCCTCGGCGGAGCGCACCGAGCTGCTGACCTTGCCGAAATCGTAGAGCATCTGCGAAACCGACAGCACGAACGAGGGGCTGAACCCCTTCTCGCTGTAGCTGTTGCTGTAGCCGTTATTCATACCGGCGCTGACCTGCGGATAATATTTGGCTTTCGCCACGTCGACCTGATCGGCCTGTTCGAGCAGTTTTCCCACCGCTTCGGCGATATCGGGATGCCACTGGATCGCCCGCTGCACCGCCTGATTGATCGTCAGGGTGTCAGGGACGTGCGCCAGCGCGGGTTCGGCGCTCTCGCCGGTTAATGAAGGGAGATCCTGCTGTTTCGCCAGGCCGGTTGCGGTGATCTGGCTGGCCATCTGCGCGACGTCGCTGCCGGCCGCCAGAGGGGAAGTTGTAAAAAAAGCGATGCCAGCACAGAGAACGCTGAGTTTAAAAGAACGGCGATATATTGCGCTTGATTGCATCCGATCCATCGTTTTCCACTCATCAGTTAGAGAAAGGGGCGCATCCCTGCGCCCGATAATGCTTCCCTGCCAGACATCACGGCGATCAGACCGTGTGAACCTGGTGCGGCTGTTGCAGTAGCTCCTCCAGTGAAACGTTAACCCCCTCCAGCGTGACCAGCTGCGTACTGCTGTAGGCGGTGCCGGTGCCGTCGCGGTCAATCGACAGGACGGTATTGCCATCCGCGGTATGGTCCACCTTCACGAAATCGTTGACGTTGCTGGTGCTGTCGTTCCAGCCGACGAGCAGACTGCTGACGTCAATCTTGTCGCCGTCGGCGACAGAGAAATCGGTCCAGGTGTCATGCCCGTTGCCGCCGACGGCATCCGCGCTGTTTAGCAGGTGATACACCAGGGTATCGGCGCCCGCTCCGCTCGTGATGGTGTCGTCATAGGCGCTGCTGGTCAGCGCATCCGCCCCTGCGGTTCCGGTAATGGTCGGATGCAGATCGATGGTGAAGCTGTTGGTGGTAATGGTGCCGTCGGCTGCCGCCAGGCTATAGCTGAACACCTCTTTATGGGCGATCTCCTGCGCATTGACGGCGCTGTTAAGCGCGTAGGTGTAGTGACCGTCGGCGGTGATGCTCAGGGTGCCGTAGTCCCCCGCCACCAGCGTAACGCCGCTGCTGCTGACGGCAGTGGTCAGGCCCGCCTCGTTGGTGATGCTCAGCGCGCCGGTATGGGTTGCTGTGCTGTCGCCGTAGATGCTGCCGCTCGCCGTGGTGCCGTCATCAACGCTGGTTTCCGCAAACAGGCTGTTTACGGAAAGCAGCGTGACTGCCGGGCCGTTGTGCAGATCGACCGTCAGGGTGGCCGAGGTTACCGCGCCGCTGGCGTCGCGCACCGAATAGCTGAACACATCTGTCGCTGGCACCGTATCAGCATCCAGGCCCGCCTTCAGCGCGTAGGTGTAGTTGCCTTTGGCGTCTATGGTCAGGGTGCCGTAGGTGGCGTTGATAACCGTATTGCCCGTGGCTGAGATGGCGCTGCCGGAAACGGCAGTCACCTGCGTGCCCGTCGGTATCGTACCGGCCACCGAACTGGTGTCGTTCGTCAGCAGGTTGCCCGTCACGGTGGCCGCCACCGTCACCGCCAGCGTGGTGATATCGGAGGTGGTGGTGACGGTCGTGGAAGGCAGGACGCCCACGCCGCTACTGGTGCCCAGCAACACGGCGTAGTTGCCTGTGCCGAGGTTGCTGTAGGTGACGTTGCTGCCGGTCTGCGTCCCCACCGTCAGGAAGGTGGAGATGTAGTTGGCGTTGCTCGATTTCACCACCCAGGTGCCGTTCGCCTGCTGCTGGTAGAGGTAGAGCGTATAGGTAGAGGTCAGCGCCACCAGGCTGGTCGCCGAAGCGTGCAGCGTTACCGTACGGGTATCGCCGGTTCCCACGCTGAACTGATAGGCGTTCGCGCTTTGCAGGACATCGAGCGTTACCGCGCCGCCCAGATTGACGTTCAGCAGCGAAACACCGGTATGGCTGCTGTTGGTGTTGGTGATGGTGCCCGTCTGGGTGGCGTAATCCACGGTGCTCACATCATTGGCTGCTACCACGCGGATCGCCCCCAGTACCGTCGCGATCGGCGAAACGTTGCCTGCGCTGTCAGCCTGGGTCACCGACAGCGTCGCGCCGGTGGTCTGCGCAGTCGTCAGCGCCACCGAGAAGCTGCCGTTGGCCGCCACGGTACCGCTGCCGATGGCGTTGCCGCCCGCGTCGCGTACGGTAACCGTCGCGCCCGCTTCGCCGCTGCCGGTCAGGGTGGTACCCGCCGTATTAATGGCCAGCCCGGAGACCGCCGTCGGTGCCACGCTGTCCACTACCACGTTTGCCGCAGTGGTGGTGCTGACGTTGCCCGCCGTATCCGTCACCGTCACGCTCAGCGGATGGGCGCCCTGCGACAGCGTGGCGGTGGTAAAGCTCCAGGCGCCACCGCTGCCCGCAACTACGCTGCCCAGCAGCGCCGTACCGTCGTAAATGGTGACAACCGCGCCCGCTTCCGCCGTACCGCTCAGTACCGGCGTGGTATCGCGCGTTGCCCCACCGCTCGGTACCGTCACGTTCGGCGTAACCGAGTCGTTAGTGATCACCAGGGTGCTGGCCGCCGGAGCCGTGGTATCGATGGTCAGGGTGGTATTCACGCCCGGACTGACGTTGCCCGCCGCATCGGTCGCGGTGACGGTCAGGGTGTGCGCGCCGCTGGCCAGCACCGGCGTAATCAGACTCCACTGCCCGTTGCTGCCCACCGTCGTACTGCCCAGCAGCGTAGCGCCGTCATAGACAGTGATACGCGCGCCGACCTCGCCGCTGCCGCTCAGCAGCGGCGTGTTGTCGTTGGTGACGCCGCCGTTCGGGATGGTTACCGGCGTACTGCCGTTGTTATTGCTTACCGCCAGCGCCGTGACCGCCGCTGGTGCCGTGGTATCGACCACGATGGTCGACGAGGTAGAACCGCTGACGTTGCCGGCCGGGTCGGTGACCGTCACGCTCAGCGGATGCGAGCCTTGCTGTAGCGCGCTGGTGGTAAAGCTCCAGGCACCGCTCGCGCCCGCCGTTACCGTCCCCAGCAGCGTCGTGCCGTCAAAGATAGTGACGCGACTGCCCGCCTCCGCCGTCCCGCTCAGGGTCGGCGTATTGTCGTTCGTCGAGCCGCCGTTCGCCACCGCTGTGCCGGTAACGTCGTTAACGATCTGTAGCGTCGAGGCCGCTGGTGCCACCGTATCCACGGTAATAGAAACCGTGGGCGACGCGGCGCTGGTATTGCCCACCGCGTCACGCACCGTCACGCTCAGCGGATGCACGCCGTTGCTCAGGGCGCTGGTGGTAAAGCTCCATGCGCCGTTCGCGCCCGCCGTGGTGGAGCCGAGTGCCGTGGTGCCGTCAAAGATAACAACGGTCGCGCCCGCCTCCGCCGTACCGCTCAGGGTTGGCGTATTGTCGTCCGTGGCCGCGCCGTTCGTCAGGTTGCCCTGAATCGTCCCGACGTTATCGCTGACCGTCAGATCGGTCACCGCCGCGGGCGCCGTGGTATCGACGGTCAGCGTCAGCGTGGTCGGCGAGCTGCTGTTGCCCACCGCATCGGTGGCGGTGACGCTCAGGGTATGCGCCCCGTCCGCCAGCGTCGGCGTGACGAAACTCCACTGTCCGTTGCTGCCCGCCGTCGTGCTGCCCAGCACCGTCGTGCCGTCAGTAATGGTGATGCGGCTGCCCGCCTCGGCGCTACCGGTCAGCGCAGGCGTGTTGTCGTTGGTGCTGCCGTTGCTGGCGATCGGCACCGGCGTGGTGCCGTTGTTGTTGCTCGCCGTCAGGGTAACAGCGGCGGGCGGCGTGGTGTCCACGGTAATGCTGGCCGTGGTGGCACCGCTGACGTTGCCCGCCAGGTCCGTTACCGTGACGCGCAGCGCATGCACGCCCTCAGCGAGCACCGGCGTGGTAAAGCTCCAGCCGCCATCAGCGCCGACGGTAGTCGAGCCGAGCGGCGCAGCGCCGTCATAGAGAGTAACAGTACTGCCGGCTTCCGCCGTTCCGCTCAGCACCGGCGTGTTGTCATTGGTCGATCCGCCATTCGGCACCGTCACGCTGGCGGCGTCGTTGGTGATAGCCAGCGTCGAGGCGGCTGGCGCGACGGTATCCACCGTCAGGGTAAACGGCGTCGCGGCGCTGGTGTTGCCAGCGGCATCGGTCACCGTCACGTTCAGCGTATGCGCGCCGTTGCTCAGCGTGCCGGTGGTAAAGCTCCATGCGCCGTTCGCGCCCGCCGTTACCGTACCGAGCAGCGTCGCGCCGTCGTAGACGGTCACAATATTGCCCGCGCCGGTAGTGCCGCTAAGGGTTGGCGTGCTGTCGTCGGTTACGCCGCCGTTAGTCAGACTGCCCTGCGTCGCGCCGACGTTATCGGTAACCGTCAGGTCAGCGACGGGCGCCGGTGCGGCGGTCGCCACCGTCATCGTCAGCAACGCAGCCTCGCTGACGTTGCCCGCCGCATCGGTTGCGGTCACGCTCAGCGTATGCGGCCCGTCGGCCAGCGTCGGCGTGGTGAAGCTCCACTGGCCGTTGCTGCCCGCCGTTACGCTGCCCAGCAGCGTGGTGCCGTCGGTGATGGTAATGCGGCTGCCCGCCTCTGCCGTACCTGTCAGCACTGGCGTGCTGTCGTTGGTGATGCCATTACTGGCGATCGGCGTGATGGTCGAGCCGTTGTTATTGCTGGCGGTCAGCGTCACGGCGGCAGGCGGCGTGGTATCCACTATCACCGTGGTGGTGCCGGAAAGCACGCTGACGTTGCCCGCCGCATCCGTGACGCGGGCGCTCAGCGTATGCGTACCCTGCGCGAGCGCGCGGGAGACAAAGCGCCAGCTGCCGCCTGCGTTTGCGGTGACAGAGCCGAGCGCCGTCGTACCGTCGTAGACGGTCACCAGGCTGCCCGCTTCGGCGGTGCCGCTGAGTACCGGTGTGTCATCGTTAGTCAGGCCGCCGTTCGGCACGACCCCACTGGTGGCGTCGTTGGTGAGCACCATATTTGCCGTCGTCGCAGGCGCAACGGTATCCACGGTAAAGGCGATCGCATCAGAACGGCCGCTCAGGTTACCGGCGACATCCGTCACCGTGACGCTCAGCGCGTGCGCCCCGTTAGTCAGCAGCGGCGCGGTGAAGCTCCATACGCCGTCGCCGCCCGCCGTGGTGGAGCCGATAACGGTATCGCCATCGTAAACGGTGACCAGCGCGTTAGCTTCGGTGGTTCCGCTCAGCTGCGGCGTGTTGTCGTTGGTAGCGGTGCCGTCAGGGATGTTAACCGCTGTTGTGCCGTTATTGTTGCTCAGCAGCAGATCGGTGGCCGTGGTCGGGACGGTGGTATCGACGGTAATGGTAACGGGCGGAACGGCTGCGCCCGGATTACCTTCTGCGTCCACAGAGGTGACAGAGAACCTATGCGCCCCTTCCGTCAGCGGCGCTGGCGTAAAGCTCCATATGCCGCCCGCGCCAACGGTAACGCTGCCCAACGTGGAGGCACCATCCAGAATGGTGATCACGTCGCCCGCCGTCGCCGTACCGCTAAGTACCGGCGTGGTGTCACCCGTTGACGCGCCGTCCGCCAGAGTAACCAGCGTGCTGCCGCTGTCGTCGGTAATTTGCAGCGTGCTGGTGGTCGGCGGCAGGCCATTCTCTATGGTGATGACGAAAGGCGCCGACGCCGCGCTGACGTTGCCCGCTACGTCGGTCTGGGTCACCGTAAAGCTGTGCGACCCGTTGCTCAGCGCCGCCGCCGTAAAGCTCCAGCCACCGTTCGCAGCCGTCGTAACCGTACCCAGCAGCGTCGTACCGTCATAGAGGGTAACGGTGCTGCCTGGCTCCGCGGTTCCGCTCAGGGTCGGGGTGTTGTCGTCGGTGGTAGCACCGTTGGCCAGCGGGCCGGTAGTCGCGCCCGCATCGTCACTTACCGCCAGATCGGCGATTGCCGCCGGAGGCGTCAGATCGACGTTAATCGTGTAAGGCTGCGCCTCAGCGCTGGTATTGTTCGCCGCATCGGTGACCGATACGGTAAAGGCGTACTGACCGTCAGTGAGCGCGCCGGTTTCAAAACGCCAGACGCCGCTTTCGTTCACCGTGGCGCTGCCGATCAGATCGCTGCCCTGATAGATATTGACCGTGGTGCCCGCCTCGGCGGTGCCGCGCAGCACTGGCGTGGCGTCGTTGGTATAGCCGCCATTGGCAATTAACAGCGGCGTGGCGCCGTCAGTATCGTAAATATCGAAAGTGGCAACCGGCTGCGGCGCAACGGTGTCCACCGTCAGGGTGGCTGAAGAGGTGGCGCTGATATTGCCCGCTGCATCGGTCACCGTGACGTTCAGCGTATGGGTGGCGTCGGAGAGCGCAGCAGCGGGGGTGAGGCTCCATGCGCCCGCGCCGTCCGCCAGCACCGATCCAATCGGTGAAGTGCCGTCATAGACAGTGACAAGGCTGTTCGCTTCCGCCGTACCGCTGATGGCGGGCGTGCTGTCGTTGGTCACGCCGCCGTCGGCAATAATCGTGCCGCCATCGTTACGCAGCGTCAGCGCGCCAGCCGGTTCCGGCGGCGTCACGTCAACCACTACGTTAAAGGTTGCAGAACGCGCGCTGACGTTGCCGATCTCATCGGTGACCGTCGCGCTCAGCGCGTGGGTGCCCTCCGCCAGCGTCGGCGAGCTAAAGCTCCACGCGCCGTCGCCGCCTGCCGTCGTCGACCCGATAATCACATCGCCGTCATAAAGAGTAACCAGGCTGTTGGCTTCCGCCGTACCCGTCAGCAGCGGCGTGTTATCGCTGGTGGTGGCGCCCTGCGTCAGCACAACATTTTCCGCGCCGTTGTCATTGCTGACCGTCAGCGCAGTCGCTGCCGGTGCCAGCGTATCGACCGTAAAGCCGATCGCCGCCGAAGGCAGGCTGGTATTGCCCGCCGCATCGGTAAGGGTCACGGTCAGGCTATGAGCGGCGTCGCTCAGCGTCGGCACCGGGAAGCTCCACAGCCCGCTGGCGCCCACCGTGGTGGTGCCCAGCACTGTGGTGCCGTCATAAACAGTGACGATAGTGTCCGCCTCTCCGCTGCCGCTCATCAGCGGCGTGCTGTCGCTGGTAGTGCCGCCGTCGGCGATCGCCACTGCGGTTGCGCCGTTATCGCTGCTGAGCGCGATATTCGCCGCCGTCGCTGGCGCGGTGGCGTCAACCACCACGCTGATAGCGGCGGAGGCGCCGACGTTGCCCGCCGCATCGACAGGCGTGACGGTAAAGGAGTGGGTACCGTCGGCAAGCACAGGCGAAATCAGGCTCCAGCTGCCGTCGGCGTTGACCGCGACGCTGCCCAGCAGCGCTGCGCCCTCATAGACGGCGACCGTACCACCCGCCTCCGCAAAGCCGCTCAGCACCGGGGTGTTGTCGCTGGTAAGACCGCCGTCCGGTATCGCCACCGCCACCGCGCCGCTGTCGTTGCTCAGCGCCAGGCTGGTGACCGCCGCAGGCGGCTGGGTATCGACGTTTACCGCGATTGCGTCGCTTGCCGGGCCGACGTTGCCCGCCGCATCCGTCACGACAGCGCTCAGGCTATGCGCGCCGTCGTTAAGTGTCGGCGTGGTAAAGCTCCAGTTGCCGTTGCCATCCACGCTGGTGGTGCCGAGCACCACCGTACCGTCCAGCACAGTAACCACCGTGCCCGCCTCTGCTGTGCCACTCAGCACCGGCGTGTTGTCATTGCTCAGTCCGCCATCTGGAATAGCTGTGCCGCTCGCGTCGTTGGTCAGCGTCAGCCCGGCCGCGGCCACAGGCGCGACGGTATCGACAGTAAAGCTAACCGGCGTGGTAGTGCCGCTGCTGTTGCCCGCCGCATCCGTCACGCTGACGCTCAGGCTGTGCAGCCCGTCCGCCAGCGTCGGCGTGCTCAGGTTCCAGCTGCCGTCTGGCCCTGCGGTGACCGAGCCGATCGCTGCGGCGCCGTCATAGAGGGTGACGATGCTGCCCGCTTCAGCCGTACCGGTAAGCTCCGGCGTGGCGTCGTTGGTTGTGCTGCCGTCAGCAATCGGCGTCAGCGTCTGGCCGGTGTTGTTGTTGATCAGCACGTTGCCAGCCAGCGCTGGCGCGGTGGTATCGACGCTAAAGCCAAAGGCGGTTGACGCCGGGCCAAGGTTGCCCGCCGCATCGGTAACGGCAGCGATCAGGCTGTGCGCGCCTTCGGCCAGCGTGGGGGACGTAAAGCTCCAGCTACCGTCAGTGCCGACGGTCGCCGTACCGAGTACGGTAGCGCCATCAGAAATGGTCACCGTACCGCCCGGCTCCGCTGTGCCGCTCAGTACCGGCGTGGCGTCATTGGTCGAGCCGCCCGCCGCGATCGCCGTGTCGCTGGCGTCACTGGTGAGCGCCAGATCGGTCGCCGCCGCTGGCGCAGAGGTGTCGATGGTAAAGCCGATCGCCCCAGACGGTGCGCTGCTGTTGCCAGCGGCGTTAGTCACCACCACGCTCAGGCTGTGCGCGCCTTCGCTAAGGGTCGGGGCGGTAAAGCTCCAGTTGCCGTTGCCGTCGGCCGACGTGCTGCCCAGTACGGTCGCCCCATCAGAAACGGTGACGGTGGTGCCAGCCGCGGCGGTGCCGCTCAACACCGGCGTGGTGTCATTGGTCTGGCTGCCCGCCGCAATTGCCGTACCGCTGGCGTCATTGGTGAGCGCCAGGTTCGTCGCTGCCGCTGGTGCCGTCAAATCCACGCTAAAGAGATAGGCCGCCGAGGCCGGGCCGGTATTGCCGGCAGGATCGGTGACGGTAGCGGTCAGGCTGTGCTCGCCCTGCGCCAGCGCTGGGGTCGTGAAGCTCCAGCTGCCGTCGCCTGCCGCGGTTACCGTACCCAGCACAGTGCCACCGTCAGAAACGGTAACGG
Source organism: Pantoea sp. UBA5923 (assembly GCF_002431095.1). Classification (NCBI taxonomy): domain Bacteria; kingdom Pseudomonadati; phylum Pseudomonadota; class Gammaproteobacteria; order Enterobacterales; family Erwiniaceae; genus Pantoea; species Pantoea sp. UBA5923. The sequence goes on from NZ_DJDN01000018.1 coordinate 104,836, forward strand.
TGCCGCCCGGTTCCGCGGTGCCGCTCAGTACCGGCGTCGCATCGCTGGTGGTGCCGTCCGCAGGGATCGCCGCGCCGCTCTGATCGTTGCTGAGCGAGAGATCCTGCGCCGCTGTCGGCGGCTGGGTATCTACCGTGAAGCTCAGCGCGTCGGTCGCCGGGCTGACGTTGCCCGCGCCGTCGGTTACGGTCGCCGTCAGGCTGTGCAGGCCGTCAGCCAGCACAGGGGAAGTAAAGCTCCAGCTGCCGTCGGCGTTAGCGGTTAGCGAGCCAAGCACGTTATCGCCATCGGAGACGGTAACCAGGCTGCCCGCGTCGGCGGTGCCGCTCAGCACCGGCGTGTCAGAGTTGGTCAGCCCGCCGGAAACGATAGCCGTACCGTTCTCACTGCTGAGCAGCAGAGCGGCCGCCGCCGCTGGCGGCGTGGTATCAACGGTAACGGCCAGCGCATCAGAGGCCGGACCGACGTTGCCTGCCGCATCGGTGACGGTAGCGCTCAGGCTGTGGCCCCCTTCGCTCAGCGCTGGGACGGTAAAGCTCCAGCTGCCGTCTGTGCCCGCTGTTGCGGAGCCGAGCGCGGTCGCGCCGTCATAAACGGTGACGATGCCGCCCGCCTCTGCGGTTCCGCTCAGCACCGGCGTCGGATCGTTGGTGACGCTGCCGGTAACCGGCACAGGCGTGCCGCTCTGGTCGTTGCTGAGCTGCAGGCCGGTCGCCGCTGTCGGCGCCAGGGTATCAACGGTGACGAGAAGCGGCGCTGTGGCCACGCTGCTGTTGCCCGCCAGATCGGTGGCGGTAGCGGTCAGGCTGTGATCGCCGTCTGCCAGCACTGGCGCGGTATAACTCCAGCTGCCGTCGCTGCCTGCCGTGACGCTGCCCAGCACCGTAGCGCCGTCGGAAACGGTCACGATGCTGCCTGCGTCGGCCGTCCCGCTCAGCGTCGGCGTCGCGTTATTGGTCGCATCGCCAGAAGCAATCGGCGCGCCATCGTTGCTCAGCACCACATCCGCAGGCAAGGAAGGCGGCTGGGTGTCGACGGTGAAGGTCACAGGGGCGGAAGCCGCTCCGGCGTTACCCGCCGCATCGGTGACCAGGGTGGTGAGGCTATGCGCGCCGTCGGAAAGCGTCGGTGTGGTGAAACTCCAGCTGCCGTCCTGGGCAGCGGTTACCGAGCCAAGCACCGTGTCGCCGTCAGACACGGTCACGGTGCTGCCCGGCTCGGCGCTGCCGCTCAGCACAGGCGCGCTGTTGCTGGTCGGCGTGTCGGTAGCGACCGGCGTGCCGCTGGCGTCGGTGAGCGTAACGCCCGTCGCGGCTGCCGGCGCGGTGGTGTCGATAGTCAGGGTCAGCGGCGTGGATGTCACCAGGTTGCCGGTCGCATCGGTATAGCTGGCGAGGAAGGTGTAGGTGCCGTCCGTCTGCGCCGCAGGGGTAAAGGACCACTGGCCGCTGCCATCCGCGGTCACGCTGCCCAGCGCAACATCGCCGCTAAAGAGCGTCACCAGCGCGCCCGCCGTCGCCAGGCCGCTCAGCAGCGGCGTCGCATCTGACGTCGTGGCACCGTCGGCCAGGGTGACCAGCTGGCTGCCGCTGTCATCGGTCGCCTGCAAAGAGAGGGTCGCGGGCGGCAGATCCGCCTGAACATTCAGGTTAAAGGCGGATGTCGCCAGGCTGACGTTGCCCGCCGCGTCGGTAACGGTGACGGTCATACTGTGGTTGCCGTTGCTCAGCGCGGTGGTGGTCAGGCTCCAGTTGCCTGCGCCATCCGCCGTGACGGTGCCGATCAGCACGTCGCCGTCATAGATGCTGACGAGCGCGCCCGCCTCGGCCTGGCCGCTCAGAGTCGGCGTGTTGTCATCGGTGGTGTCGCCAGAGGTCAACGGCCCCTGCGTGCCGCCGACGTCATCGCTTACCACCAGCCCGCTGGCGGCGGCTGGCGGCGTGGTATCAACGGTAAAGGTAAGCGGCGCTGTCGTCGGGCTGACGTTGCCGGCGACATCGGTCACGGTGGTGGTGAAGCTGTGCGCGCCCTCCGCCAGCGCTGGCGAGGTAAAGCGCCAGCTGCCGCTGGCATCCGCTGTCGCTGTGCCCAGCAGATTGCCGCTGTCGGAAATGGTGACGGTGCTGCCCGGCTCGGCCGTACCGCTCAGTACCGGCGAGATATCGCTGGTGGCGCCACCTGCGCCGATCGGCACGCTGGTGCTGCCCGCGTCATCGGTGAGCTGCAGGTTGTCGGCCGCCGCTGGCGCGACAGTATCGACGTTGATGGTCAGCGGCCCAGAGGTGGTTGTGGCCCCGGTCGGACTGACCGCGGTGGCAAAGAAGGCGTGCGAACCGTTCGACAGCGAGAAGAGCCTGAAGTACCAGTGGCCGCTGCTGTTTGCCGTGGTGCTGCCTGCCAGCGTCTGGCCGTCATAGAGCGTGACCACGCTGTTTGCATCAGCGAGGCCGCTCAGTACCGGGCTGTCGTTATTAGTGGTCGCGCCATCTGCCAGCGGCGTGACCGTGCTGCCCGTTTCATTAACCGCCTCAAGCGGCGTGGTAGCGGGCGGCAGGCCGCCCTCGATAGTGAGATCGAAGGGGTCGGAGGCGCTGCTGACGTTACCTGCCGCGTCAGTGACGGTGGTGGTCAGGGTGTGCAGGCCGCTGCTCAGGGTCGGCGTGGTGAAGTTCCAGCTGCCGTCGGTATCGACGGTGGTGTAACCCAGAACGGTCTGGCCGTCATAGATGGTCACCAGCGCGTTTGCTTCACCCTGCCCGCTCAGCGTCGGGGTGCGGTCATCGGTGGTGTCGCCTGAGGCGAGCGTTCCCTGAACGTCACCGTAGTCATCTGTCACCACCAGGCCGCTAACGGCCGCTGGCGCGGTGGTATCGACGGTAAAGGCCAGCGGAGCGGAGGCTGCGCCGGTGTTGCCCGCCGGATCGGTCACCGTGGTGGTCAGGCTGTGGCCGCCCTCGTCCAGCGCTGGCGTAATAAAGCTCCAGCTGCCGTCGGTATTGACCGTGGCGGTGCCCAGCACCGCGTCGCCGTCAGAAACGGTAACGATGCTGCCCGGCTCCGCCGTCCCGCTCAGGGTGGGGCTGGTGCTGCTGGTGGAGCCGCCTGCGGCTACCGGCTGTAGCGTGCCGTCGCGGCTGTCGCTCAGCACCAGATCGGCTGCCGCCGCTGGCGGCGTGCTGTCGACGCTAAAGGTGACCGGCGCGGAGGCGCTGCTGACGTTGCCCGCCGCATCGGTGACGGTCGCGCTCAGGCTGTGGTCGCCTTCGCTCAGTGCGGGCGTCGTGAAGTTCCAGCTGCCGTCCTGGGCAGCGGTTACCGAGCCAAGCACGTTGTCGCCGTCAGAAACGGTGACGATGCCGCCCGGCTCCGCCGTGCCGCTCAGCAGCGGGGTCGTATCGTTAGTCGCGCCCGTGGTAACGGCAACCGGCGTGCCGCTGCTGTCGCTGCTCAGCTGCAAATTGCTGACCGCGTCCGGCGCAACGGTGTCGACGGTGATATTAAGCACAGGCGAGTCGGTAACGGTGCCTGCGCCGTCAGCGGTGGCGGCGCGGAAGGCGTAGCTGCCATCCGTCAGCGCGTCCGGCGTAAAGCTCCACTGCCCGTTGGCGTCAGCGGTGACGGAACCCAGCAGCTGGTCGCCGTTGTAGAGCGTCACCAGCGCACCGGCAGTGGTAACGCCGCTCAGCACCGGCGTCGCGTCGCGCGTACTGGCCCCGTCAGTCAGATCGACCGGCGTGCTGCCGCTGTCGTCAGTCGCCACCAGCGTCAGGGTGGCAGGCGGCTGAACGGTCGCCACAGTCAGGTCGAAAGGCGCCGTCGGTACGCTGACGTTGCCTGCCGCATCGGT
>NZ_DJDN01000018.1:108878-109165 GCF_002431095.1 Pantoea sp. UBA5923
ACGTTGCCTGCCGCATCGGTCACGGTGATCGTCAGGCTGTGCGGCCCGTCGCTCAGTGTCGGCGTGGTAAAGCGCCAGCTGCCGTCGGGGTTAACCGTGACGCTGCCCAGCAGCGTATTGCCGTCATAGACGCTGAGGATGCTGCTCGCTTCCGCCTGGCCGCTCAGGGTCGGCGTGCTGTCATCCGTGGTATCGCCGAACGCCAGCTCGCCCTGCTGGGCGCCGACGTTATCGGTGACAATAATGCCCGAGGCCGTTTGCGGCGCGGTGGTATCAAGGGTAAACGT
>NZ_DJDN01000018.1:109291-143616 GCF_002431095.1 Pantoea sp. UBA5923
CTGACGTTGCCCGCCGCATCGGTGATGGTCGAGGTCAGGCTGTGGACGCCCTGCGCAAGCGTCGGCGTGGTGAAGCTCCAGCTGCCGTCCTGCGCCACGGTAGCGCTGCCCAGCACGCTGCTGCCGTCAGACACGGTGACGACACTGCCCGGTTCCGCCGTACCGCTCAGCACAGGCGTGCTGCTGCTGGTCACGCCGTCGGCGGCAATAGCATTGCCGTTCGCATCCGTCAGCGTGACGCCCGCCGCGCTTTCCGGCGCAACGGTGTCAACGGTGATATTAAGCAAAGGCGAGTCGGTAACGGTGCCTGTGCCGTCATCGCTGGCGGCGCGGAAGGCGTAGCTGCCGTCCGTCAGCGCGTTCGGCGTAAAGCTCCACTGCCCGTTTGCGTCAGCGGTGACGGAGCCAAGCACCTGATCGCCGTTATAGAGCGTTACCAGCGCACCGGCGGTGGTGAGGCCGCTCAGTACCGGCGTCGCATCGCTCGTGCTGTCGCCGTTTGCCAGCTGCACCAGAGTGCTGCCGCTGTCGTCGGTCACGACCAGCGAGCTGGTGGCAGGCGGCACCCCTGCGTCAACGGTCAGAGCGAAGGCGTCCGTCGGCGTGCTGACGTTACCTGCCGCATCGGTCACGGTCGCCGTCAGGTTGTGCTGGCCGTCGCTCAGCGCAGGGGTGGTGAAGCTCCAGCTGCCGTCCTGGTCGGCGGTGACGGTACCCAGCAGCGTGTCGCCGTCATAGACGCTGACGAGGCTGCTCGCGGGTGCCTGGCCGCTCAGGGTTGGCGTGCTGTCGTCGGTGGTGGCGCCCGGGACGAGTTCGCCCTGCGTCGCGCCCACATTGTCGCTGACCACCAGCCCGCTGACCGCCGCTGGCGGAAGGGTATCCACGCTGAACAGCAGCGGCTCAGAAACCGGCCCGGTGTTGCCCGCCGGATCGGTGACGGTTGTGGTCAGGCTGTGGCTGCCCTCGGCAAGCGTCGGCGCGATAAAGCTCCAGCGGCCGTCTGCGCCAACCGTGGCGCTGCCCAGCGCTACATCGGCGTCAGAGACGGTAACGATGCTGCCCGGCTCCGCCGTACCGCTCAGCACCGGCGTCGCGTCGTTTGTCGTACCGCCCGCAGTGACCGGCACAGAAACGCCGCTGCTGTCGCTGTTAAGCGCCAGATCGGCAGCGGCGGCAGGTGCCTGAGTATCCAGGGTAAAGAAAACCGGCGCGGTCGCAGCGCTGGCGTTGCCTGCCGGATCGGTCACTACCGCCGTCAGGCTGTGGCTGCCGTCAGCAAGGCCTGCTGGCGTATAGCTCCAGCTGCCGTCTGTTCCGACCGTGGCGCTGCCCAGCACCGTGTCGCCGTCGGAAACGGTGACGGTGCTGCCCGGCTCGGCGCTGCCGCTCAGCACCGGCGCGCCGCTGTTGGTCAGGCCGCCGCTGACGATCGGATCGCCGCTGGCGTCAGCCAGCGAAACGCCGGTTGCGCCTGTTGGCGCGACGGTATCAACGGTGAGCGCCAGCGTCGCGGAGTTGATGGTATTGCCTGCGACGTCGGTCGCGGTCGCGCGGAAATCGTAGGTGCCGTCCGCCAGCGCGGCGGGCGTAAAGCTCCACTGCCCGTTCGCATCGGCGGTGGCGCTGCCCAGCAGCTGGTCGCCGTTGTAGAGCGTTACCAGCGCGTTAGCGAGGGTCGCGCCGCTCAGTACGGGGGTGGTGTCGCGCGTGCTGGCGCCGTCGGCGAGCGCGACCGGCACGCTGCCGCTGTCGTCAGTGGCTACCAGCGTCAGGGTGGCAGGCGGATCGCCTGCGGCGACGGTAAGATCAAACGGCGTGGTCGGCGCGCTGACGTTGCCTGCCGCATCGGTCTGGGTCAGGGTCAGGCTGTGCGCGCCGTTGCTCAGCGTCGGCGTGGTAAAGCTCCAGGTGCCGTCGGCGCCTGCCGTCACGCTTCCGATGGCGACGCCGTTATCGTAAATCGTCAGCAGCGAACTGGGTTCCGCCTGGCCGCTGAGAAGAGGCGTGTTGTCGTCGGTGGTGTCGCCAGAGGTCAGCGGGCCAGTGCTGGTGCCCGCGTCGTCGGTCACCACCAGACCGCTGACCGCAGCGGGCGCCTGGGTATCGACCGTAAAGTTCAGCGGCGCGGACGGTGCGCTGACGTTGCCCGCCGCATCGGTGACGGTGGCGGTCAGGCTGTGGCTGCCATCGGTCAGCGCGGGAGAAGTAAAGCTCCAGAGCCCGTCGCTGCCTACGGTGACGGTGCCCAGCAGCGTATCGCCATCCAGAACAGAGACGGTGCTGCCAGGCTCAGCGCTTCCGCCCAGCGTCGGCGTATTGTCACTGGTCGCCCCGCCGGAGGCGATCGCGCCGCCGCCGTCATTGCTCAACTGCAGGCTGGATGCGGCATCCGGCGCAAGGGTATCAACGGTGATAGTAATGGTCGGCGACGTGGTAACGCTGCCGTTTGCGTCCGTACTGGCGGCGCTAAAGGCATAGGTGCCGTCTGCCAGCGTGGTGGGCGTAAAGTTCCACTGGCCGCTGCCGTCGGCGGTCACGCTGCCCAGCAGCTGATCGCCGTTATAAATCGTCACCACCGCACTGGCAGTAGTCACGCCGCTCAGCACCGGCGTCGCGTCGTTGGTGCTGCTGCCGTCCGCTATCGGCACCAGTCCACTGCCGTTGTCGTTAGTAATTTCCAGCGAGCTGGTTGCTGGCGGCAAACCCGCCGCAACGTTGATAACGATCGCCGTCGTCGGCGCGCTGACATTGCCAGCCGCATCGGTCACGGTCGCCGTCAGGCTGTGGCTGCCGTTGCTCAGCGTCGGCGTGGTAAAACGCCAGACGCCGTCTGCGCCTGCCGTCACCGTACCCAGCAGCGTGCTGCTGTCATAAACGCTGACGGTCGCGCCTGCTTCGGCCTGTCCGCTTAGCTCAGGGGTATTATCATCGGTCGATTCGCCGGACGTCAGTGGCCCCTGGCTGACGCCGACATTATCCGTCAGCTGCAGGTTGCTGGCCGCAGCCGGCGCCAGGGTATCAACGGTAAACGCGAGGGTGGTCGCCGGACTGACGTTGCCCGCCGCGTCGGCGGCGGTGATGCTCAGCGTATGGCTGCCTTCGCTCAGCGCGGGCGTATTGAAGGACCAGCGTCCATCGCTGCCTGCGATAACGGTGCCCAGAAGGGTGCCGTTATCAGAGAGGGTGACGGTGCTGCCCGCTTCGGTAGTGCCCTGCAGCAGAGGCGTGGCGTCATTGGTCGCGCCGCTGGCAGCGATGGGCGTCAGGGTCGTGCCGTTGTCGCTGCTGGCGCTGACATCGGAGAGCGTCGGAGTGACAGTATCGACGGTGAAGGTAACCGGCGCGGTGGCGCTGCTGGTATTGCCTGCGGCATCGGTAACCGTCGCCGTCAGGCTGTGCTGGCCATCCGCCAGCACAGGTGAAGTAAAGCTCCAGGTGCCGTCTGCGTTGACCGTCGCCGTTCCCAACAGCGTGCCGTTGTCGTAAACGCTGATGGTGGCACCCGCTTCAGCCGTTCCGCTTAAAACAGGCGTATTGTCATCGGTGGAGGCGCCTGTGGTAATCGCGCCCTGCGTGCTGCCGACATTATCGCTAATAGTGAGATTGGCAACTGCGCCGGGCGCAGTGGTGTCGCCGCCCGAGCCACCGCCTGTTCCGCCGTCTGTTCCACCATTGTCACCGCTGCCCGTACCGCCACCGGTCGCGCCGCCGTTGTCGCCTGAGCCATTGCCGCCGTTTGAACCAGCGAACATCGCGGCAATACCCGCCAGCGCCCCGCCGCCGATACCATAAGCGGCAATCGCGCCGTCGTTGGTGATGTTATCCGCCAGCAGCCCTTCGGTGCTGTCGATTGAGACAAACTGGAAGCCCTGCTGGCCCGGATCTTCTACCCACCACAGCGCGCCACGATCGTCCTGCAGCACCAGGTCGCTTTCGCCTGCCGGGCTATAAAAATTATGAATAACAACTGTTTCCCCAGATTTCGTAGTGACGACCAGGTCATTGCCGTTGCGCGCAAAAGATTTAATGTCGGTTCGATTGAGGTTGAGCTTAACCACGCTTGGAGCGTTTAAATTGACATCGCTGCCACTCAGCTGCGAGGCGATGGTGCCGCCTTTAGGCGTTACTGAGATATTATTCATGTTATGTATATCCCACTGAGGTTATTAATATTCATAAAAATGCCCGGCACCCTGAGATCCCGGTTTAGCCGTGAATAACGCTGTGAGCTATTCACTCCCCTCTTTGTCGACCCCATCCTTTTGACGAAATCGCTCTGAGCCGTGTTGAGTCTTTATCCTGGTGAGGGAATCACTTTTATTTGTTTTAATAACCGCAATGGGTTTGCCCGCTTCCGTAATAACGAGAGCAGGCGGCATATCACAAAAAGTTTCGGTAGTTTATTGTTGCAGCCTGTTGTTTTTTTAGCGTTCTGGACAGCGGTCTTTTTACTGGTTCATCAATAAAATCATCCAGATAGACCGAATCCCAGCAGCGACCTTGTAAACCCACCGCCTGTTTATTCGCCGTCAGCGCCAGCTGTTGCTGCGTATCAACGCCCTGAATGATGACGCCCTTGCAGAAATCGTTGACGTGATTGAGCAACGTATCGAAGGCGTAGCCTGTGCCATATTTCCAGAAGAAGCTTCGGCTGGTTTTTACATATTCAAATATGCCGCTGCTCAGCATAGATAAGGTCGAACTGCCTGCGCCAAAATCATCAAGCCATAATAACGCCGGGGTAATACCCGCCAGTTTTTGCAGCAGCAGGCGATCGGCGGCGTGATAACGCGCAGTGAAAAAGGCGGAAATTTCGAGGCGTAACAGAGGCAGCTGGTCGAGTTTTTGCTGAACCGCGTGGTTATTCAGAATGCCGCGAATAATATCGCTGTCGATATTAAGGCTGAGAATATGCGAGAAGCCCGATTGATAGAGCGCGTCGATCCGTTCGAGCTGTAGCAGAAACAGCTGCCATTTTTCCGCCTCAAGCAGGCAGTCAAATAGGTGGTGACCGCTGTCGGCATCTGCCTGACCGGCACTCTCGTTACCCTGCATGGAGCGCGTCAACAGCTCCCACGCCATCACTTCCCCGGAAAGGGCATGAATCGGTTCGAGCAGAAAGACGTAATGCTGACGAAGATTTAGTTGGCGACCCATTCTGCTGCTACCTGATCCACCCGATAAGTCAGCCACCTGAAAACAGCAACGGAAATGTCAGGAAAACTTATGCGACCGTTAAGAAAACCCAGAAGAATCTTAACACCTTAACCAGATGCTAACGTACAACTTACATTTTGAAAAATAGATTTAAGCCAAACCAGAAGAAATTTTCGATAGCCAAAACCAATCAATAATTAATTTTAAAGAGTTGCTTTAGGATATAAGAATCATAAAGCATGCTTAAAATTAATTATTGTCTCGAACTTGACGAATCCACTATTATTTACTCTGTTGATTTTAATATAAAATAATTTATGACATTCCCTATAAGCATCACTTTAGCTGATAAATTTTACTGGAATCTCACGCTCCTATAATTTCCAGTAAAATCTTAAACCGAGCCACGCTTTTAAATTGCGCTTTAGTTATAAACTTTAATTTTTATAATGTATAAAGGGTAAATAAGGGCGTCATACTCGACGTTAATTTAACAATCAGGCCAGACTCAAACGACGCGGCTGGTAACGCCTCGTTTTTTCAGAAAAATTCAGCGGCGCAGAAATGGCCTACAAAATGAGTGGGTTTTCAGAAAATTAATGCAGCACTAAACGGTGACGAAGATCACAAAAGCAGTAAAAGGTGGAAAAAGCAGGCGGAAGAAAGAAAAACTGAGCCTCTGACGAGGCCCAGCGTGAAGCTATTTATTCATCTTCGAGATAGGTATAGCCGTACAGACCACTCTCAAACTCTTCGAGGAACTGCGCGCGCAGCTCGTCGTCAATATCGGTCTCTTTAACCTGATTGCGGAACAGCGTCATCAGCTCGTCTGGATTAAGCTGCACATACTCCAGCATATCCGCTACGGTGTCGCCTTCATCCGACAGCTCCACTTCCACTTCGCCATCCGCACGCGCATAGACGTTAACCGCCTCGGTGTCGCCGAACAGGTTGTGCATATTGCCGAGGATCTCCTGATAAGCGCCCACCATAAAGAAGCCGAGCATCGGCGGGTTCTCAGGATCGTACTCTGGCATCGGCATCGTGGTGGCGATACCGTCGCCATCAACGTAGTGGTCGATAGTGCCGTCGGAGTCACAGGTGATATCCAGCAGCACCGCGCGGCGCTCCGGCTTTTTATGCAGCCCTTCCAGCGGCAGCACCGGGAACAGCTGATCGATACCCCAGGCATCCGGCATCGACTGGAACAGTGAGAAGTTAACGTACATCTTGTCCGCCATGCGCTCCTGCAGCTCGTCGATAATCGGACGGTGCGCGCGGTTGCTCGGATCGAGATGCTGCTGAATATAGTGGCAGATGCTGAGGTAAAGCTGTTCCGCCCAGGCGCGCTGCGACAGATCGTAAGTACCGGAGGCGTAGCCGGTATGAATATCGTGGAGATCCATCTGGCTGTCGTGCAGCCACTCGCGCAGCGAACGACGCACGTTTGGTTCGTGCATTTCCTGCCAGGTTTCCCACATGCTGAGGATCGGGCGCGGCGCATCTTCCTGCGGCGCCTGCGGCGTGATGAACTCGTTACGCTCGACGCCGATAATATTGGAGACCAGTACGGTATGGTGCGCGGTCACGGCGCGACCCGACTCGGTGATCACCGTTGGGTGCTCCAGGCCATGCTCCTCGCAGGCATCGCCAATTGCCCAGATTACGTTGTTGGCGTATTCGTTCAGACCGTAGTTAACCGAGCAGTCAGACTGCGAACGCGTGCCTTCATAATCGACGCCCAGACCGCCGCCGACGTCGAAGCATTTAATATTGACGCCAAGCTTAGCCAGCTCAACGTAGAAACGCGCCGATTCGCGCACGCCGGTAGCGATGTCGCGAATGTTAGCCATCTGCGAGCCCAGGTGGAAGTGCAGCAGCTGCAGGCTGTCGAGACGGCCCGCGTTGCGCATAATCTCTACCAGCTGCAGCACCTGCGACGCCGCCAGGCCGAACTTCGATTTTTCGCCGCCGCTCGACTGCCACTTGCCGGAGCCCTGCGACGCCAGGCGCGCGCGGATGCCCAGGCGCGGCACCACATTCAGACGCTCGGCCTCTTCCAGCACCAGGCGCACTTCGGTCATCTTCTCAATCACCAGATAGACTTTATGGCCAAGTTTTTCGCCAATCAGCGCCAGACGGATATATTCGCGGTCTTTGTAGCCATTACAGACGATAACCGTACGGGTTTTACCGGCGTGCGCCAGCACCGCCATCAGCTCCGCTTTCGATCCCGCTTCAAGACCCAGCGGTTCGCCGGAGTTAACCAGTGACTCGATTACGCGCTTATGCTGGTTGACCTTAATGGGATAGACCAGGAAGTAGTCACCGCGGTAGCCGTAGGATTCGCGCGCGCGCTTGAACGCCGCGTTAATGGAGCGCAGGCGATGCTGCAGAATCTGCGGAAAGCAGAACAGCGCGGGCAGACGCTGGCCCTGGGCCTCGCGCTCTTTCACCAGATTAGCCAGATCGACGCGCAGCGTCGGCTCATCCGGATTTGGACAGACGCTGACGTGGCCGAGTTCGTTGACGTCGTAGTAGTTATTGCCCCACCAGGCAACGTTATAGGTACGCAGCATTTTGCTGGCATCCTGGTCGTTCATTGCAACCTCCTGCATCGAGCGGAGCACACCCTGTTCGCCAGCTGACGAACCCTTGATAGTCTTCATGTCGTCAGACATCACGAACCTCTAATTTCTGTTGGAATGTGAAACAGTTACGCGCTTTCGTCACGCTCTGTCTGTTAATGAGTTGCCGCATAAAACGCTTTGCCCCGTCTGCCTGACGGCGAAGTCAGGATCCAAAAAGCATAAAACTAAGTGTAAAACACCCAGGCCCGTTACGTGTAAATGGACCGCGAATGCGTTACGACGTTCACCAACGCGCGCTGGCCGGTAAGAGTCAATAAGGACGTACAGATTAACCGGCGCGCATGTCGGGCGAATGACCGCAACAGGAGATACGTCGGCAAATCAGAGAAAAGGCAGGAAAGGAGAACGCCAGCGCGCCGGTAGAGCGCAGAGAACCGCAAGAGAGGAAAGCGTGGTTCATTACTTCTGTCACCTCCACACATGTTTTCGCATGTGGAAACAAACTGGGTGAACGTCAGAGAAGCTCTGACAGTGGCTACGCGCGGCGGCGGCGTCCCGATGGATGCGCCAGGGCAGCAGCGGCGTTTTATACCGCCTGACGGCTAAAAATGCAAAGCGTTTCGCTGGTTTGGCGCCGTTTCGCGTCACGTTTTTTTGCCAGGCGGCGGGTTTTCGAAAAATGCGGAAACAGAAAAAGGGCTGGCATTTCGTTCACGCCTTAACCTAAAATAGCCGTCCAGATGGTTTTCCATCTAAACTGGTTAACATCCAGGCGTTTTACATCTGACATACTGACACTTCTTAAACTGCTCGCGGCTTTGCCTGAAGGGGCGTCAAGTAAGTTCAACTCACTTACGCTATGCAGTCGAATTCAAACCATTTGTAAGGTAAAGAACAGAATGGCTAAACACCTTTTTACGTCCGAGTCCGTATCAGAAGGACATCCTGATAAAATCGCTGACCAGATTTCTGACGCCGTACTGGACGCTATCCTCGAACAGGATCCCAAAGCGCGCGTGGCCTGCGAAACCTACGTAAAAACCGGTATGGTGCTGGTTGGCGGTGAAATCACCACCAGCGCATGGGTCGATATCGAAGAGATCACCCGTAATACCGTACGTGAAATCGGTTATGTTCATTCCGATATGGGCTTTGACGCCAACTCCTGTGCCGTACTGAGCGCCATCGGCAAGCAGTCGCCTGATATTAATCAGGGCGTTGACCGCACCGATCCGCTGGAGCAGGGCGCGGGCGACCAGGGTCTGATGTTCGGCTACGCCACCAACGAAACCGACGTGCTGATGCCAGCGCCGGTGACCTATGCGCACCGTCTGGTACAGCGTCAGTCTGAAGTGCGTAAAAACGGCGCGCTGCCGTGGCTGCGTCCGGATGCGAAAAGCCAGATCACTTTCCAGTATGACGGCGGCAAAATCGTCGGCATCGACGCGGTGGTGCTCTCAACCCAGCACGCGGAAGATATCGATCAGGCCACCCTGCGCGAAGCGGTAATGGAAGAGATCATCAAGCCGGTATTGCCGAGCGAGTGGATCAACGCCAACACCAAATATCATATCAACCCGACCGGACGCTTCGTTATCGGCGGCCCGATGGGCGACTGCGGCCTGACCGGACGTAAAATCATCGTCGATACCTACGGCGGTATGGCGCGTCACGGCGGCGGCGCTTTCTCAGGTAAGGATCCGTCAAAAGTTGACCGTTCCGCTGCCTACGCGGCGCGCTACGTAGCGAAAAACATCGTTGCCGCAGGCCTGGCCGACCGCTGCGAGATTCAGGTCTCCTACGCTATCGGCGTCGCGGAACCGACCTCCATCATGGTGGAAACCTTCGGCACCGAGAAGATCTCGACCGAACAGCTGACCCTGCTGGTGCGCGAGTTCTTCGACCTGCGTCCTTATGGTCTGATCCAGATGCTGGATCTGCTGCAGCCAATCTATAAAGAGACTGCCGCTTACGGTCACTTCGGCCGCGAACATTTCCCGTGGGAAAAAACCGACAAAGCCGCTCAGCTGCGCGAAGCCGCAGGCCTGTAAGGTTTTTCTCGACAGGCTCTCCTGCTCTACCGGGGAGAGCCTTGTTTTTTAAGCCCCTTTTCTTCTCCCTTCTCCCACTGTCCAGCAACTTTTCTTTTCTCAACTACACTTCTGACACCCGTCAACAGCAAGCGTGTTACCGATTACAAATTGAAACGCTTTATTTATCTGCTATTTAGGATTTAACCGCCGTGGTTATTCGGCTGAAAATGCGTTATTTTCAGCGTCCTCTGATAGCCGATTATTGACGCCATGTCAGAAACTTAACAGGTGCTATACCTTACTGGTTACTTAACCTTTTCGGGCTGAATATGCTGAATTTCAGGGTTTCAGCGTGTGTAAGCGATTACATTAGCGTGATCGCCCTCACTTTTTCCCCGAAAAAGGTTTTTTAACATTGATAACAACAATGATGGATAAACTCGGAGGCAAAATGCCTGGCAATACTCACAAAAGCAGAACCTCAAACAAGGCGATGACCTTGTTTGTCTGCTTTCTTGCGGCCCTTGCAGGCCTGTTATTTGGACTGGATATCGGCGTTATTGCGGGCGCGCTGCCGTTTATCGCCAAAGACTTTAACGTTACCGCACACCAGCAGGAGTGGATCGTCAGCTCCATGATGTTCGGCGCGGCCGTCGGCGCTGTTGGCTCCGGCTGGATGTCGTCACGTCTCGGTCGTAAAAAGAGCCTGATGGCGGGCGCTATTCTGTTTGTTATCGGTTCGCTCTGGTCCGCCATGGCGCCAAACCCGGAAATGCTGATCGTTGCGCGCGTGGTGCTGGGCCTGGCCGTCGGCGTCGCCTCCTATACCGCTCCGCTTTATCTCTCTGAAATCGCCCCGGAAAAAATCCGCGGCAGTATGATTTCCCTCTATCAGCTGATGATCACCATCGGTATTCTCGGCGCTTACCTCTCCGACACGGCCTTCAGCGCGTCCGGCGACTGGCGCTGGATGCTGGGCATCATCACTATCCCGGCGGTGCTGCTGCTGGTAGGCGTCTTCTTCCTGCCTAACAGCCCGCGCTGGCTGGCGGCTAAAGGCGATTTCCGCGACGCTCAGCGCGTGCTGGATCGCCTGCGCGACACCAGCGAGCAGGCGAAACGCGAGCTGGAAGAGATCCGCGAGAGCCTGAAGATCAAGCAGTCCGGCTGGCAGCTGTTCCAGAGCAACAGCAATTTCCGTCGCGCGGTGTTCCTCGGCGTGCTGTTGCAGGTCATGCAGCAGTTCACCGGTATGAACGTCATCATGTACTACGCGCCGAAGATTTTTGAGATTGCTGGCTTCTCTAATACCACCGAGCAGATGTGGGGCACCGTGATCGTTGGTCTGGTCAACGTGCTCGCGACCTTTATCGCCATTGGTCTGGTGGATCGCTGGGGCCGTAAGCCGACGCTGATCCTGGGCTTCCTGGTGATGGCAGCGGGTATGGGCGTACTGGGCACGATGCTGCATATGGGCATCCACTCACAGGGCGCGCAGTACTTCGCTATCGCTATGCTGCTGATGTTTATCGTCGGCTTCGCCATGAGCGCCGGCCCGCTGATTTGGGTGCTGTGTTCGGAAATCCAGCCGCTGAAAGGCCGCGACTTCGGTATTACCGTCTCTACAGCAACTAACTGGATCGCCAACATGATTGTCGGCGCGACCTTCCTCACCATGCTGAATACGCTGGGCAACGCGCCGACCTTCTGGGTCTATGGCCTGCTGAACGTCTTCTTCATTCTGCTGACGGTTATGCTGATCCCAGAGACCAAAAACGTCTCGCTGGAGCATATCGAACGCAACCTGATGTCAGGCAAGAAACTGCGCGATATCGGTTCAAACAACTAATCTTTGGCGGTTAGCGGGCCACCATACCCGCGCCGCATATAAGCACTAAAAGGCGGGCCTTGCGGCCCGCCTTTTTTATTTGATTGAGTTCCCTTTCGCCGCCGCTTATCCTTTTCTGCATGAAAACGCCCCGACTTCCTATCGCCCTGCAGCAGGCAGTAATGCGCTCGCTGCGTCATTTTTTACAGCTTGCCAGCGACAGGCTGGAACGTCCTTTTGCTGAACCAGCGCTGGTCTACCAGCAGCGCGGTACGGCGGCAGGCACCGCCTGGCTGGAAAAGTGGGAGATTCGCCTGAATCCGGTGCTGCTGATAGAAAATCAGCAGGCGTTTATCGAAGAGGTGGTGCCGCACGAACTGGCGCACCTGCTGGTATGGAAAGTTTTTGGCCGCGTGCCGCCACACGGCAAAGAGTGGAAGTGGATGATGCAGGAGGTACTTGGCGTGCCCGCCCGCCGCACCCATCAGTTTGAGATCGCCTCGGTGCGCGCCGCCACTTTTCCCTACCGCTGCGGCTGCCAGCAGCATCACCTTACCGTCCGGCGCCACAACCGCGTGCTGCGCGGCGAAAGCGAGTATCGCTGCGTGCGCTGCAAAAGCCTGCTCAAACCCGGCGACTATTCGCCAGCCTGAGCGGAATTCTCATTCCGCTCGCCGCGCCGTTCTGCTACCCTGCCGCCCTTTTTTACCGACCGAGTAGGTTCTGAAAAATGTCTCGCAAACTTATCGCCGCCATCGCGCTGCTGCTCTCCCCTTTCGCCGCCCAGGCGGTCTCGCTGAACGATTATCATCAGAATAACTTTCAGCAGGCGAAAACCTTCGCTGCGGCGATTAACGCCGATGCGCCCGGCTCCTTTTACTGCGGCTGCAAGATTAACTGGCAGGGTAAAAAGGGCGTGCCCGATCTCAACAGCTGCGGCTATCAGGTGCGAAAAAACGCCAACCGCGCCGGACGCATCGAGTGGGAGCATGTGATGCCCGCCTGGGAATTCGGCCACCAGCGCCAGTGCTGGCAGAACGGCGGCCGTAAAAGCTGCAGCAAAGACGCCGACTATCGCCGTATCGAAAGCGACCTGCATAACCTGCAGCCCGCGGTCGGCGAGGTGAACGGCGATCGCGGCAATTTCCCCTACAGCCAGTGGAACGGCGGCGAAGGCCAGTACGGTCAGTGCGCCATGAAGATAGACTTCAAAAACAAACAGGCCGAGCCGCCTGCTCGCGCTCGCGGCGCCATTGCGCGCACCTACTTCTATATGCGCGACCAGTATCATCTGCGCCTGTCGCGCCAGCAGACCCAGCTTTTCACCGTCTGGGACAAGCTCTATCCGGTCTCCCGCTGGGAGTGCGAACGCGACCAGCGCATCGCGCGCGTACAGGGCAATCACAATCCTTATGTGCTGCAGGCTTGCCAGCGTTAAAAACAGTGCCCTACACTAACGTCTTCTCGATTCCGCCGCGCCGGGTGCGCGGCGCTTAGCTTTCAGGGCCTGTATGCGCATACCTCGCATTTATCATTCCGAACCTTTAACCAGCGGCAGTGAAATTACGCTGGACGAAGACGCTTCAAATCACGTTGGCCGCGTTCTGCGCATGACCACCGGCCAGCGTCTGGAGCTCTTTGATGGCACTAATCTGACTTTTGCGGCAGAGATCACTCTTGTAGACAAAAAGCGTGTAAAAGTAAGTGTCCTTGAAGGCCAGCCCGACGATCGTGAATCGCCCCTGTTTCTGCACCTCGGCCAGGTGATGTCGCGCGGCGAAAAGATGGAGTTCACTATCCAGAAATCGATTGAGCTGGGTGTGAGCGTTATTACGCCTCTCTTTTCCGAACGCTGCGGCGTCAGGCTTGATGCCGAACGGCTGGCGAAAAAACTCCAGCAGTGGCAAAAGATCGCTATCGCCGCCTGCGAACAGTGCGGCCGCAATCGCGTGCCGGAAATCCGCCCGGCGATGACGCTGGAGGCCTGGTGCGCAGAAGCCGACGACGGCCTGAAGCTGAACCTGCATCCGCGCGCGCAGCACAGCATCAATACGCTGCCGCAGCCGGTTGAGCGGGTACGCCTGCTGATTGGCCCGGAAGGCGGCCTGAGCGCCGAGGAGATCGCCATGACCGGCGAGTACGGTTTTACCGATATTTTGCTCGGCCCGCGCGTTTTGCGTACGGAAACGACCGCACTCACCGCAATTACGGCACTCCAGGTGAGGTTTGGCGATCTCGGCTAGGGAATAATCAGGGTTTATATTAAGACGCGCACAGCACTTACTGGCGTCCTGACTGGTCAGCCTGCGCTGACCGCACAGAACGGGGCGGAAAAACCGCCTCTCTGAGGAGAGAATAATGATTAAACTTGGCATCGTTATGGACCCGATCTCGTCCATTAACATTAAAAAAGACACCAGCTTCGCCATGTTGCTGGAAGCACAGCGCCGCGGTTACGAAATTCACTACATGGAGATGGCCGATCTCTCTCTGCGCGGCGGCGTTTCTTATGCCCGCACTCGCCTGCTGAGCGTCGAACAGAACTATGATAAATGGTATGAGTTCGGCAGCGAGCAGGAGATCAAGCTGGCCGACCTCAACGTGATCCTGATGCGTAAGGATCCGCCGTTCGACACCGAGTTTATCTACGCGACCTATATCCTGGAGCGCGCCGAAGAGCAAGGCACGCTGATCGTCAACAAGCCGCAGAGCCTGCGCGACTGTAACGAGAAGCTTTATACCGCCTGGTTCTCAGAATTTACGCCGGATACGCTGGTGACGCGCAGCAAAGAGAAACTGCGCGCCTTCTGGCAGGAGCATGGCGACATTATTATGAAGCCGCTGGACGGCATGGGTGGCGCGTCGATTTTCCGCGTTAAGCAGGATGACCCGAACTTCGGCGTGATCACCGAGACGCTGACCAACCACGGCCAGTTCTTCTGTATGGCGCAGAACTATCTGCCAGCCATCAAAGAAGGCGACAAACGCGTGCTGGTGGTAGACGGCGAGCCAGTGCCTTACTGCCTGGCGCGTATCCCGCAGGGCGGCGAAACGCGCGGCAACCTGGCGGCAGGCGGTCGTGGCGAAGCGCGTCCGCTGAGCGAAAGCGACTGGGAAATTGCCCGCCGCGTCGGCCCGACGCTGAAAGCAAAAGGACTGATTTTTGTCGGCCTGGATATCATTGGTGATAAACTCACTGAAGTGAACGTCACCAGCCCGACCTGCGTGCGTGAAATCGAAGCCGCGTTCCCGATCTC
The DNA here is from genome assembly GCF_002431095.1 of Pantoea sp. UBA5923. NCBI lineage: Bacteria > Pseudomonadati > Pseudomonadota > Gammaproteobacteria > Enterobacterales > Erwiniaceae > Pantoea > Pantoea sp. UBA5923. The sequence continues at coordinate 124,161 of NZ_DJDN01000018.1, forward strand.
CATCACCGGTATGTTGATGGATGCTATCGAGAAGCGTCTGGGCTGAGCATGACCCTGGAGCCAGGCTCCGTGATCAACCCAAACCGGCGCATACCCGCGCCGGCTATTTTTGGTACATCGAGTGAGAATGAATTTACAGCATCATTTTTTGATTGCCATGCCTTCACTGCAGGATCCTTTTTTCAAGCGCTCCGTGGTCTATATCTGCGAGCACAATGAAGAGGGGGCGATGGGTTTGATTATCAACAAGCCGATGGAAAACCTGACGGTCGAAGGCATTTTAAAGAAGCTGAAAATCACCTCCGGCGAGCGCGATCCTGCGGTTCGTCTGGACAAACCGGTATTCAGCGGCGGCCCGCTGGCTGAGGATCGCGGCTTTATTCTTCACTCCGCGCAGCGCACCTTCTCGTCCAGCATCCGCATCTCCGACAACACGGTGATCACCACCTCGCGCGACGTGCTGGAGTCGCTCGGCACCGCTTCGCAGCCGGAGCATGTGCTGGTGGCGCTGGGCTACTGCGCCTGGGAGAAAGATCAGCTGGAAAACGAGCTGATGGAGAACGCCTGGCTTACCACCCCTGCCAACAGCAATATTCTGTTCCAGACGCCGATTGCCGATCGCTGGCGCGAAGCGGCACGCAGCATAGGCATCGATATCCACAGCATCGCCAGCGATGCGGGACACGCCTGATGACGACGCAAACCCTGCTGGGCTTCGACTTCGGCACGAAAAGCATCGGCGTGGCGGTTGGTCAGCAGCTTACCGGCAGCGCCCGCCCGCTTGCCGCGCTGAAAGCGCAGGACGGCACCCCGGACTGGCTGCAGATAGAGCGCCTGCTGAAAGAGTGGCAGCCCGATTTCGTTGTGGTCGGCCTGCCGCTGAATATGGACGGCACTGAACAGCCGCTCACCGCGCGCGCGCGTAAGTTCGCCAGTCGCCTGCATGGCCGCTTCGGCGTTCGCGTCGAGCTGCAGGATGAGCGCCTCAGCACCGTAGAGGCGCGCGCCGGTCTGTTTGAGCGCGGCGGCTATCGCGCGCTGAATAAAGGCTCGGTGGATTCGCAGTCGGCAGCGATTATTCTGCAGGACTGGTTCGAAACTCACTGAGACGCCAGCTCAGGCGGGCCATCCGCCCTCGCCCGTCTCGGTCGCAATCAGTCCTTCCCGCTGGCGCGCCAGCAGGCTCTGCTCAAAGGTCTGCATACCGGCCTGCGCGCCGGTTTGCAGCAGCGCGCCGATTTGATGCAGCTTGCCGTCGCGGATCAGGCTGGCAATGGCGGGCGTGGCGATCAGCACCTCAAATAATCCGATGCGTTCGCCGTCGCGCGACGGCACCAGCTTCTGCGCCATCACCGCTTTCAGGCTGCCCGCCAGCTGGGTGCGCACCAGATTTTTCTCCTCCGCTGGAAAGGCGTCCACCAGACGATCGACCGCCTGCGCCGCGCCGCGCGTATGCAGCGTGGCGAGCACCAGATGGCCGGTTTCGGCGGCGGTAAGCGCCTGGCGAATGGTGTCGCTGTCGCGCAGCTCGCCCAGCAGAATAACGTCAGGGTCTTCACGCAGTGCGCCGCGCAGCCCAAGGCTGAACGAAGCGCAGTGCGCGCCGATCTCGCGCTGCTGGATTAGCGAGCGCTGGCTCTGGTGGATAAACTCGATGGGATCTTCCAGCGTAATAATATGCTTTGCCTGCTGGCGATTGATGGCGTCAACCATTGCGGCGAGCGTGGTCGATTTTCCGCTGCCGGTCGCGCCGGTTACTAAAATCAAGCCGTTATCCATTTCCAGCCAGCGCGGCACCGCAGGCGGCAGGCGCAGGCTTTCCAGCGTCGGACAATGGGTCGCCAGCGTACGCAGCGCCAGCGACAGCCCCTGCCGCTGGACAAACAGATTGCCGCGCAGCCGCTGACCGCTGGCAAGGGAGAGCGCGAAGTCGGTTTGCCCCTGCGCCGCCAGCTCATCGCGCTGCCGCGGCTCCAGATATCGCCCGGCGAAGCGTTCCAGCCAGTCGGCCGTCAGCGGCGCGAGATCGGGGATGCGCTCCAGCCTGCCGTGGCGTCGCCAGCGTGGGGAATGTCCGCTGCACAGGTGCAGATCGGCGGCATTATGTTTTACACTAAGCGCCACCATTTCTTCCAACTCCATAGACAGCCTCCTGACGATGACCTCAATCCAGCACAACCTACAGCAACTGCGTCAGCGTATCCGCGCTGCCGCGACGCAATGCGGGCGCGATCCAGAAGAAGTTACGCTGCTTGCCGTGAGCAAAACCAAACCTGCGGGCGCGGTCGAAGAAGCTATCGCCGCCGGACAGATCGCCTTTGGCGAAAATTACGTGCAGGAAGGGGTTGAAAAGATTGCGGCGCTGGCCGCACATCCTCAGGTGGAGTGGCACTTCATCGGCCCGCTGCAGTCCAATAAAAGCCGTCTGGTGGCGGAGCATTTCGCCTGGTGCCATACGGTGGACCGCCTGAAGATCGCCCAGCGCCTGAGCGACCAGCGTCCCGCCTCGCTGCCGCCGCTGAATGTGTTGATTCAGGTAAATATCAGTGACGAAAACAGCAAATCTGGCATCATGCTGGAGGATTTGCCTGAGCTGGCGCAGCAGGTCGCCGCGCTGCCGCAGCTGCGTCTGCGCGGCCTGATGGCGATTCCGGCGCCGGAAAGCGGCTATTCGCGTCAGCTGGCAGTGTGCCAGCAGATGGCTGACGCTTTTCGCCAGCTGAAGCAGCACTATCCCGACGTCGATACGCTTTCTCTGGGAATGAGCGACGACATGGAAGCGGCGATTGAAGCTGGCAGCACCATGGTGCGTATCGGCACCGCGATTTTCGGCGCGCGGGACTATGCGCGCAACCCACAACAATAATTGAGGAACCTCATGTTAACACTGACGTTTTTAGTCAAAACGCTGATCGACCTGTATGTGATGGTGCTGCTGCTGCGCATCTGGATGCAGTGGTCGCGTTGCGATTTTTACAACCCGCTGTCGCAGTTCGTCGTCAAGATCACCCAGCCGATTATCAAGCCGCTGCGCCGCGTTATTCCGGCTATTGGCCCGGTGGATACCGCCTCGCTGCTGCTGGCGTTTGTGCTGACGACGCTGAAATACCCGATTTTGCTGCTGATCCAGGTCGGCGCTTTCTCGGTCGATCCGGCCAACCTGCTGGTCGGTCTGCTGTCGCTGGTGAAGTCCGCTGGCTACCTGGTGTTCTGGGTGATTATCATTCGCTCGCTGATGAGCTGGATCAGCCAGGGACGCGGCCCGCTGGACTATGTGTTGATCCAGCTGACTGAGCCGCTGATGGCGCCAATTCGCCGCATGCTGCCTGCGATGGGCGGCATCGACTTCTCCGCCATGATTGTGATCCTGGTGCTCTATGCGCTGAATTTCCTTGGTATGGACCTGTTTCCAGGCCTCTGGTTTCTGCTGTAAATATGACTGGAACTGCTATGCAAAAAGTTGTGCTCGCCACCGGCAATCCCGGCAAGGTACGTGAACTGGCGGATCTGCTCTCCGCCTTTGGCCTGGATATTGTGGCGCAAACCGATCTGGGCGTGGAGTCGGCGGAAGAGACCGGCCTGACCTTTATCGAAAACGCCATTCTGAAAGCGCGTCACGCCGCGCAGATCACCGGCCTGCCCGCCATCGCCGACGACTCCGGCCTGGCGGTGGATGCGCTGGGCGGCGCGCCGGGCATCTATTCGGCGCGCTACGCCGGAGAAGCGGCCAGCGATCGGGAGAACCTTGAGAAGCTGCTTCAGGCGCTGGAAACAGTGCCGGAGGGCGCACGCCAGGCGCAGTTCCACTGCGTGCTGGTTTATCTGCGCCACGCGGAAGACCCGACGCCGCTGGTGTTCCACGGCAGCTGGGCGGGCGAAATCACTCGCTCAGCGGCGGGTGAAGGCGGCTTCGGCTACGATCCAGTTTTCTACGTGCCCGAACTGGGCAAAACCGCCGCCGAGCTAAGCAAAACGGAAAAAGGCGCGGTTTCTCATCGGGGCAAAGCATTGACGCTGCTGCTGGAAGCGATGCGCAATGCCTGATTTACCGCCGTTAAGCCTCTATATCCATATTCCGTGGTGCGTGCAGAAGTGCCCCTACTGCGACTTTAACTCCCATGCGCTCAAAGGCGAGGTGCCGCACGTTGAGTATGTGCAGCACCTGCTGCGCGATCTGGAAAACGACCTGCCGCTGACCCAGGGGCGCGAAGTGCGCACTATCTTTATCGGCGGCGGCACGCCAAGCCTGCTCAGCAGCGAAGCGATGCAGATGCTGATGGACGGCGTGCGTGCGCGACTGCCGCTGGCGGCGGATGCGGAGATCACCATGGAGGCCAATCCTGGCACCGTAGAGGCGGACCGCTTCAGCGCCTACCAGCGCGCCGGGATTAACCGTATCTCTATCGGCGTGCAGAGCTTCAGCCCGCAGAAGCTGGAGCGGCTGGGGCGCATCCACGGCCCGGAAGAGGCGAAACGTGCCGCGCAGCTGGCTGAGGGGCTGCATCTGCGCAGCTTCAACCTCGACCTGATGCATGGCCTGCCCGATCAGTCGCTGGAGGAGGCGCTGAGCGACCTGGAGCAGGCGATTGCGCTTAATCCGCCGCACCTCTCCTGGTATCAGCTGACCATCGAGCCGAATACGCTGTTTGGCTCGCGGCCACCGGTGCTGCCGGACGACGACGCGCTGTGGGATATTTTCGAGCAAGGAGATCGTCTGCTCACCGCCGCGGGTTATCAGCAGTATGAGACCTCCGCCTATGCGAAGCCGGGCTACCGCTGCGAGCATAACCTTAACTACTGGCGCTTCGGCGACTACCTCGGCATCGGCTGCGGGGCACACGGCAAGCTGACCCAGCCGGACGGGCGCATCGTGCGTACCGTGAAGACGCGTCATCCGCGCGGCTTTATGCAGGGCCGCTATCAGGAGAAGCAGTATGAAGTCGCCGACGACGAGAAGCCGTTCGAATACTTTATGAACCGCTTTCGCCTGCTGGAAGCGGCGCCGCGCGAGGAGTTTACCCGCTACACCGGCCTGAGCGAGAGCAAGATCCGGCCGCAGATGGATGCGGCGATCGCGGCCGGTTACGTAGCGGAAAACGCGACGCACTGGCAGATAACGGATAAAGGCAAACTGTTTTTAAACTCGCTGCTGGAGCTTTTTCTGGCAGAGGAGTAAGCGCAGGCAACAGGGGCGGCGAAAGCCGCCCCTGACGTTATGATTTCGGGAAGATCCACAGATGGTTTTCGGGTAACGCCAGCCGACAATGCTGAGGGTCGCGCACCTCGTTGCCATAGGCGCGGATAACAAAGTCATCGCCTGCGGTGCGGAACAGATACTCCCAGCGGTCGCCAAGATACATGCTGGTCAGCAGCGGCAGCTCCAGCTGGTTTTCACCCGGCCCCTCCACCAGCCTCACGCGTTCTACTCGAATCACCGCCGTGGCCTCCTGACCGTTTTGCACCCCTTCGCCTGCGATACCCCACAGCGCCCAGCCTTTGCCCTCGATACGTGCTTTGCCGTCGCGCAGCTCGGTGATTTTACCGTGTAGCCGGTTATTGCTGCCCATAAATTCCGCGGTAAACAGCGTCCTGGGCGATCCGTACATCTCCTGCGGCGTCCCCTGCTGCTCAATCTTGCCGTTATTAAGCAGCAGGATGCGGTCAGAAATCGCCATTGCCTCATTTTGATCGTGCGTCACCATCAGCGCGGAGAGGCCCAGCTTGATGATCAGCTCGCGCAGAAAGACGCGCGCCTCTTCGCGCAGTTTGGCGTCCAGGTTCGACAGCGGCTCATCCAGCAGGATAACGGGCGGGTTGTAGACCAGCGCGCGGCCAATCGCTACGCGCTGCTGCTGCCCGCCGGAAAGCTGATGCGGATGGCGTTTGCCGAGGTGGCCCAGCCCCAGCTGGGTCAGCACGTCCTGCACCCGCTGGTTGATCTCCGCAGAAGCCACTTTGCGCAGCTTTAACGGGTAGGCCACATTCTCAAACACCGTTTTATGCGGCCACAGCGCGTATGACTGAAACACCAGCCCCAGGTTGCGCTCTTCCGCCGGGATTTCGCTGCGCGGCGTACCGGCATACACCTGTTTTTTGCCGATGGTGATGTTGCCCTGCGTCGGTTTTTCCAGCCCGGCGACAGCGCGCAGCAGCGTAGTTTTGCCGCTGCCGGAGGGGCCAAGCAGCGAAACCACCTCGCCGCGCTGTAAGTTCATGGAGACCCCTTTCAGAACCGGGTTGTCGCCGTAGGTTAAATGCAGATTCTCAACCGTTAATTCAATCATGTAATTTAACTCCAAATCGCAGGGCAATACCCAGGCCTACCACCACCAGCAGGATGTTAATAAAGGAGAGCGCAGCAACGATATCGATGGCGCCCGCCGCCCACAGGGAAACCAGCATCGAGCCGATGGTTTCCGTACCGGGCGAGAGCAGATAGACGCCGGTGGAGTATTCGCGTTCGAAAATCAGGAACATCAGCAGCCAGGAGCCAATCAGGCCGTAGCGGGATAGCGGAATAGTGACGTGGCGCGTAATCTGCCCGCGCGTGGCGCCGGTGCTGCGCGCCGCCTCCTCCAGCTCCGGCCCTACCTGCAGCAGCGTTGAGGAGATCAACCGCAGGCCATAGGCCATCCACACCACGGTGTACGCCAGCCAGACGCTGAAGATGGTGCTGCGCAGCGAACGCAGCCAGACGATCAGGTTATCGCGCAGCCACTGCGACCAGGCGAAATCGGCAAGCCAGCCCGACTTGAGTGAGTTATCCAGCCAAAGCGGCAGAAACAGAAATACCCAGAGAAAGGCCAGGCCCGCCAGCAGCCCCGGTACCGCGCGCGGCACCAGCACGCTGTAGTCAAGGAAGCGCGTGGTGTTGTCAGGTTTACGGTGCATGGCGATGCCGATAAACAGGTAACACCCCACCGCTAAAGCGCCGCCGATAACGCCAATCGCCATTGAGTTGACGATGGCACGCAGCAGGTTCGGCTGCGCCCAGATAGTCTGGAAAGTTTTGATCGACAGCTCGTCCCACAGCGAGACGCCGACGCCCCAGTTGGAGATAAAGGCGCGCAGCACCACGCCCAGCAGCGGCACGCCGATGGTCACGGTCAGCCAGAACGCCACCACCGCGCCCGCTACCCAGCGCCATTTCCCCAGCGGCAAAGCGCGCGCCTGCGACGCTTTGCCCTTCAGGGTCACGAAGCGGTTGGCGGTGCGCATCAGACGGCGTTGCAGCATTACCAGCGGAACAGTAATACAGATCAGCACCACGGCGACCGCCGCCATCAGATGATAGGAAGGGGTGCCGAGTTTATTGGTCAGCTGATAGAGATAGGTTGCCAGCACCATGTTGCCTTCGGGGTCGCCCAGCACCAGCATCAGGCCAAACACCTCCAGCCCGAGGAAGAACAGCAGCACGATGGCATAGAGAATTGAGGGCCGTACCATCGGCAAGCTCACCGCCGTCATAACCTGCAACGGCGATGCGCCAGCGATACGCGCGGCCTCTTCTACATCCGATCCCACGCTGCGCAGGGCTGAAGAGATATAGAGATAGGCATGGGGAACGTGCGTCAGGCCCGCAATCACCACGATGCTCGACATGTCGTAGATATTCCACGGCACAAAGCCCAGCAGGGACTGCGCCCACAGCGAGAAGAAGCCGACCGGCCCGGCCGCCACCACATAGCCAAATCCCAGCACCATCGGCGAGACGAAGATCGGCACGAGGATCAGCGGCTCAATAAAACGTCTTCCCGGCAGATCGGTACGCACCATCAGGAAGGCGAGAATACCCCCCAGCGGAATGGCGATAATCACCAGCCCAAAGGCCAGAATAAAACCGCTTCTCAGCGCCTTGTAGAAATCGGGGTCGGTAAAAATAAATTCAAACGACTCCAGGCTCCACTCTTTTGACGGCGCAAAGAACGGCGCGGATAAAAAACTCTGTATGACGATAAAGGAGAGCGGAACGTAGATAACCAGCGCGGTTAACAGCACCACGACGCCGCGCGGCAGGCTCTGCCACTTTCTGCGCAATGCATTCATATTGAGACCCTGAATGGCGAAATCCTGAGAAAAAGAAGCGCGACGCAGCGGGCCGCGCTTCCATACAGCCGTTATTTACCGGCGGCTGCGCGCCACTGCTTGATATAGTCGAGACGTTTTTTCGGTTGCAGGTACTCCAGCAGGCTTTCGTCAACCGGAATAGGCTTCAGCGCGCTGCCTAACATTTTGGTCAGGCCATCAATATCGTTTTTGCCTTCAATATCATTGCGCAGGGAAGGAATATCGGCCTGACTGGCCAGGATGCTTTGCCCTTTCTCAGAGAGCACATAATCCAGCCACAGTTTTGCCGCATGGCTGTTTTGCGCTTGCTGGCTAATAAACGAGACGCGCGACAGCACCAGCGTGTAATCCTTCGGCCAGGCGATACCCAGCGAAGGATCGGTTTTGGCGCGCGCTTCAGCGTAGGAGCCAAGGATGTTGAAACCGATCAGGTTCTCACCGGAAGAGACCCTTTCCATCATGGTGCCGGTTGAAGACTGCACCGCTAAGCCGCCCTTCGCCACATCAGCCAGGGTCTGGAAGTAGTGTGGATCCGCTTTGGAATCCTGCACCGACAGCATGAAGCCCAGACCCGATTTTTCAATATCGTAGGTGGTGACTTTGCTCTTGAATTTATCGGTCTGGCTGGCAATTAACTTCGCCAGCGCGGCGTGCGAATCGGGCACGTCGCCAGCGGGGATCAACCGTTTGTTATAGATAAACACTACCGGCTCGTAGGTGGTGCCGTAAGCCTTGTTTTTCCACACGGCCCACTTCGGCAGCTGCGCCAGTTCAGGCGACTGGTACTCCTGCGCGTAGTCGGTCGCCAGCTTCAGGCCGGTGTCCATTGAGGAGCTCCAGACCACATCGCCGCTGGTGCCGCCGGAGGCTTGCTCGCTGATAAAACGGTTGTACAGCTCGGTGCTGTTCATATCGTTGTATTCAACTTTAATGCCGGGATAGGTCGCTTCGAAACCTTTGATCAGCGGCCCGGCGGCTTTCGTGTCGGTGGTGGAATAGATCACGACTTTGCCTTCTTTGGTCGCGGCATCAATAACGCTTTGATAATCAGCCGGATAGCCCTGCGGCGGCGCGGAGAAGGCTGAGCAGGAGAAGAATACGGTAGCGGCAACCAGAGAGAGAGAATAATTTTTCGTCATTATATTTAACCTTTTAGTTACACTCAGGGAACTAAGGGTCAACATAAACGATCGATTCAGGCAGGCAAGAGGTGACGGTTCGTTATCTTCGCGAAGTGTGATTATTGGCGTTTTTTCGGCAATTAACACCATTAAAACCACGTCGGCGTCGCGCACGGCTTGCGCGCGATCACACTATTTCGTGGCGGTAATTTTACGATAGAGCCGCCGCGGATGGCCGATATTGCCATACTGCATCTCAACGCCGATAAAGCCGATCTCCACGCAATACTCCAGGTAACGGCGACCAGTGGTTTTGCTGATCCCCACGCTCTCCACCACCTGCTCTACCGACCAGCTGCTGTCAGGCGCATCGCTAAAGAAATCTTTCACCCGCGTCAGGGTCAGCGACTCAATGCCTTTTGTCGAAGGAGCTGCCGGCCCCTCGCTGGAGGGCAGATTGAACAGCTTATCCAGCGCGTGCTGATCGACATTTTTCATCTGACTCATTGAGTGCACCAGCAGCATAAAGCGCTCCAGCGAGGCGCGCAGGCGGTGAAAAAAGACCGGTTTAAGCAGATAGTCGAGCGCGCCGCTGCGCATCGCATGGCTACAGGTTTGCATATCGCTGGCGGCAGTGATGAAAATCACCGAGCATTCAAAGCGTTTCAACAGCGGATCGTCAATCAGCGTTACGCCCTGGCCGTCAGGCAGATAGTTGTCGAGCAGCACCAGCCGCGGCTGATGCTGCTCGATTAGCTGGCGCGCCTGCTCCAGCGTGGCCGCGATGCCCACCACGCGCAGATGAAAGTGCTGCTCGATAAACTCACGATGTAAATCAGCCAGATGCGGCTCATCCTCCACAATCACGACATTCAGTGCCTTCGCGTTATTCATGGGAAACTCCTGTCGAAGCGGCGGGCTGGAAGGGAATAAAAATCGAGAAGATAGTGCCCTGCGGCGAGTTGCCGGCGATTTCGATGCTGCCGCCCGCCTGATGAACGTAACCTGCCGCCAGATAGAGCCCGATACCGTGTTCCGACCCCATCAGCTCATCACCGCTGGAGGGTTTGCTGCTTACGCCCTGCTCAAAAAGATGCGGTTTTAGCTGCTCATCCACGCCGCAGCCTTGATCGGCGACTTCAATCAGCAGTTCGTGGTTGCGATCGGAGATATAAAGCTCGACCGGCGGCGCTGGCCTTTCGACGTTGAGCGTCGCGTCGACGGCGTTATCCAGCACATTCCCCACCACCGACATCAGCGCCGTTTCGCTCATCGCGGCAGGGATACGGGTCAGCTGGCAGGCGGGGTCGAATTTAAGCTCAACGCCTTTTTCCCGCGCGCTGACATATTTCCCCAGCAGCAGCCCGCACAGCGCTGGCGAAGTAAAGCGCGCCGAGACAAAATCGAGCACCTGCTGCGCCCCGGCGGACTGCGCCTGAATATAGCGCATCGCATCGTCGTAACGCTGCATCTGCAGCAGGCCCACCAGCGTCGCGGTCCAGTTAAGCTGCTCATGGCGCATAATGCGCAAATTATCCGCATAGCGCTTCACCTGGCTCAGCTGGCTGCTCAGGGTATTGATATCGTTTTTATCGCGGAAGCTGCATACCCAGCCGCCTGGCTCGCCAGGTTCGAGATCGATAGCCACCCGGTTGACGATAACCTGCCGCTGGTTAAGTACGGTTATCTGATCGTGATGACGACCGTTCTCCTCCGTGGCGCTCTGGCTCAGAAAGGCGGGATGGAGCTGCAATACCTCATGGAGCGGTTTGCCCAGCAGCTCTCGCTCGCTCCGATCGATATCCAGCAGCTCTCTGGCGGCGCGATTGATTAAAATCAGCTGCATCTCGGCGTTAACGGCAAATACCCCTTCATACATCGCCTCAAGCAGCGCTTTTTGCTGTAGCACCAGCAGCGCGATATCTTTCGGCTCCAGCCAGAACATCTGCTTCTTGAGGTTGCGGCTAAAGACCCATGAAAAAATAAACAGCAGCAGAAGCAGGGCCAGCCCATACAGGCTCGCCTGCCACAGCAGTCTGACGTTGATATTGGCGATCCAGGAAGTGAGATAACCGACCGAAACGATGCCGATAACCTGATGCCGGGCGTTAAAAATCGGCGCTTTACTGCGCAATGAAACGCCGATCCCCCCTTTGCGCACTGAGATAATGGTTTTCCCCTGCAGCACCTCCGCATTGTCGCCGCCAATCAGCGGCAAATTCAGGCGCTCTGGCGATTCTGAATGGTAGAGATGCTGCTCATGCACATCGCCGATCACGATATAGCTGGCGTCGCTCTGACGGCGTAGAGGCTGAATCAAACTGGCGATACCGGCGATATCGCGGTTCGTCACCTTCTCAGCCAGGCCGGGCATCAGCGCAATCTGGCTCGCCTGGACGCGTGCGCGCTGCCCCAAATCATGATGCAGCTGCCGGTCAATAAAATGAAACAGGATAGCCCCCAGCAAAGCCAGCAGCAGGCAGGAAAAAAGCACCAGCGAGAGAAAGAGTTTCACCTGAAAAGGTAATCTGCGTTTCATAGAATCTGTAGCGGAGCGAGGCATAAAGGAAGACTATCACGCGAAAAGAGCGCGGATGATCGGCTAAAGCCAGAGTTGTGAACTGGCTACAATCTCAGGCAATGGCTGGCCAGAAGGCAGTCGACACGGGCCAGGAGCCGCGCGTCCGGCCGTAAGCGAATCGAGTCCAGCGCAAAGCGAGCATGAGCGTAAAAGCGACAAAAATGCACGCGTCTACCGCAGGGATGGGACATATCTTAAATGCCCTTTCCTCTCATGGCATCCGCTATAATTTAAGTATTCTTAAATCCCAGCCCTGGTTAGACATGCTTATGGCCAGCTATACAGTCCGGGTCGAGCTGAAAGAGCAGACCGAAAAAATGCGCATCGATCTTCAGTTCACGATGCTCGAAAATGGTTTTTCGCGAAGCGTTGTTTGCGACAGGGGCTTCACCTACGCCCTGCCCACCAACGAGTTTGTTTACGTGGGTTCAGAAGGGATTAAAAACCTGATGGACCGGATCGTTTCGTTGATAAGCGATATCAGCGACGATCCCTCAGTGCTGGTTACCCGCTCAGAGGAGCGATGCTGGTCAGGGCTTCGCGTCGTTGATCTTGGATAAAAGGCGGATGCTCCCCTTTTTCGGGCGTGGGCATATAGCCGGGATGTTCAGAGAGATCGTTGCTGCTGAGCGAACGATAATGACCTGTATGCAAAAATTAATCGCGACGCTGGGCGAAATATAAAATTAAACGCGCCGGCCATTTCGGGTTCCCAGCAATTAATATTGTCAAAATTAAAGCCTCGCTGTAGCAAACATCCATATAGCCATCTGAGCGTTTAAACGGTTAAAATAAATTATATAAAAGTTGCTAAATAAAATCCCCTGTGTCTTAATAGCGTCATCGGTTTGGAATACAGACCTTATGAAAGCAGTTTTAGTAAAGCAGTCCTCAGTTCAAGTGTTATCCAAAGATACCCTTCTTCGTGAGCCTCCTCCTAAGTGCCCCATAAGTCACTCTCTAATTACAGGCCATTTTCGCCGCTCTTAGTGGCTCATCAATTAAGGAAGTATCTATGTCTAACAAAATGACTGGTTTAGTAAAATGGTTCAACTCTGATAAAGGTTTTGGCTTTATCACTCCGAGCGACGGCAGCAAAGATGTATTCGTACACTTCTCTGCTATCCAGAGCGACAGCTACAAGACCCTCGACGAAGGCCAGCAGGTTTCTTTCACCATTGAAAATGGTGCGAAAGGCCCAGCGGCTGGAAACGTCACGCCGCTGTAAGCTGCGCTAATTATCGGCGGCGCTTACAATAGCGATGAAGGCAACAGCCTGAGCAGTTAAATTCTGCTGATAATAAAATTAACCCGCCCTGTGCGGGTTTTTGTTTTTAAGGCCCTTTTCACCCCTCTGCTGCTCCCTCGCATCTCCTGAATTTATCATCCACACTTACCCTGTTCTGTAGGGCCATTGTGCTTTACACTGCGCGCTGTAAAAAACTGAGCAGATTAACGATTAAACAGGCGGTAACGCGATGAACGGAACGATCACAACCTGGTTTCAGGACAAGGGCTTTGGATTTATCAAAGATGAAAACGGCGACAATCGCTATTTTCATGTGATCAAGGTCGCCAACCCTGAGCTGATCAAGAAAAATGCGGCAGTAACCTTCGAGCCTACTACCAATAATAAAGGCCTGTCGGCTTACGCGGTCAAAGTCGTCCCGGAGAGCAAGTACATCTTTATCGCGGGCGAACGCATCAAGCTCACCTCGATCAAGTCTTACCTGGTCTACAGCGAGGAAGTGCCTGCCGATACGCGCATAGATAAAGAAAACACCGTACTCTCCGTGGGCACGCTGTTGAACAATATCAGGCCGAAAACAGCCGCTAAGCCCGATGAGATGCGATCAATGAAAAAACTGGCGATTACGACCTTTCAGGGCACGACGTTAATCTTCACGGAAGATGAGATCGATGTGGATGCCACGGTAAAAATGCTTAAGGTCTGACGCACCCAGACAGCCGCTAACTTTTGCACTCCGCAAGTGACGCAGGTTTAACCCCTGGAGATTATAATGAACGATGAAATACCACTTAAATATTATGACGTTGCGGATGAGTACGCGACGGAAACCGAAACGCCGGTAAGCGAGTCGGAGCGTGACGCTCTGGCGCGCTATTTCCAGCTGCTGATTACTCGCTTAATGAATAACGAAGAGATCAGCGAAGAGGCGCAGAAAGAGATGGCGGGTGAAGCGGGTATCAATGCGCTACGCATTGACGAGATCGCTGAGTTTCTTAATCAGTGGGGCAACGAGTAACGCCCTGGGGCGCGTCTGTAACCACCAGACGTGCCGACGCTCTGCGCTAAGCCAGTCGAATCAGAGCGTAAAGCGGATGACGCCAGTCTCGCAAAGTCGCCCGTCGGGGTCGTTGTCACTGCTGCCACTTCCCCGACAGGCCAACGCTTAACGTAACCGGCTCAGGATTTAACGCTGCTCACCAGCTTCTTGCGCTGATCTTCCAGGCTAATCACGCGGTTACACACTTCATGGCCGAAGTTTTTGAAGTCCTGCTCCTGATTACTCCACTCCGCCTGAATCGACTGCTGCAGCCCGCCCAGGTTGCCCATAATCGCCTGCAGCGGATTGCTGCCGCTCGCCTGCTTAGTGCCCATTTCGTTCAGGCTGTCCTGCAACACGCCGCCCATGGTGCTCTGCACCAGACGTTCACCGTCGGCGCGCACCTGGTCAATCGCCTGATGATGGAAGGTCAGGCCGTCGTCACGGTGCTCAATAATGCGGTTCATCTGCTGCTTCAGCTGGCCGTTCAGGGTGGTGAGACGGTTGCGCACATTGCTGTCGGAGCCGAGCTTCTCGACAATCACCTTATCCAGCGCCACCCGGCCCTTCTCCAGACGCGTCGTCGCACCGGTATCGATCCACGGCAGATCGCGACGTAGCGCATTCTGATAGTCGATCGCCTGCTGGCGCTGCGCGTTGTTCACCGCAATCTTCTGACCGTTAAACTGCACATCGCCCTGCGGGGAGATCTCCAGGTTGCCGTTCGCGCCGACGACCTGCACGCTCTGCGGCTTGATCACGACATCATCCTGCGGTTTTACGCTGCACTCCCAGGCAGCCTGTGCCTGCGTCGCTGCCAGCAGCAGCGCGGCGATAAGCGTTTTACGAACCATAATCTCTCCCTAACATGTGAACCAGGCGCGGTAATTACAGGTCAGCCGTAGGCTGGGCAAATAAGCCAGGCTGATACGGAACTTAGTCCCACCAGACGTCGAAAAGTTCGGTCACCTGGATGTCGCTCAGCTGGCGATCTTCCAGCCACTTGCGCACCATCTCGCGATGTTCATCGGTGCATTTGCCGGTGCGCTGCAGGCAAATCAGCCCTTCCCACACCAGATAGCCGCTGCCGTCATAGGCCAGTCCGTTCGGCGCAATCACTTCGTTAATGAAGTCGTCAACGGTCTTATCAATCTGCTGCTCTGTGGTTCCCTCGGCGAAGCGCCAGGCAACCGAGAAGCCCAGCTCCTGGAATTCGTCGATATGCAGTTTTTTACGTAAACGGCGGCTGCGATGTGTGGCCATTATTTAACCCTCTCAAACATTAAGTCCCAAACGCCGTGGCCCAGTCGCTGCCCGCGCTGCTCGAATTTAGTCAGTGGACGCGTCTCTGGACGCGGCACGTAATCCTGTGTTTCCGACAGGTTTTTATACCCGTCGATACTGTTCATCACTTCCAGCATATGTTCGGCATAGGCTTCCCAGTCGGTGGCCATATGGAATACCCCGCCCAGCTTCAGCTTGCGCATCACCAGCTCGGCAAAAGGCACCTGCACGATACGACGCTTGTTGTGGCGCGCTTTATGCCAGGGATCGGGGAAGAAAAGCTGCACCATGCGCAGCGAGTTATCCGGGATCATCTTCTCCAGTACCTCTACCGCGTCGTGACACATTACGCGCAGGTTCTCCACGTTCGCCTCTTTCGCGGAGGCAAGACAGGCGCCCACGCCCGGCGCGTGCACTTCAATACCGAGGAAGTTCTGCTGCGGGTTATTCTGCGCCATGGTTACCAGCGAAGCGCCCATGCCAAAGCCGATCTCCAGCACCACCGGCGCGTCGCGGCCAAACAGTTGCGTCAGATCCAGCGGCTCAGGTTGAAACTCTACGCCCATCTCCGGCCAGTATTGGTCGAGCGCCAGCTGCTGTCCTTTCGTCAGACGCCCCTGGCGGCGCACAAAACTGCGAATACGGCGCAGCGGCCGCCCGTTCTCATCAAATTCCGGAGTGATGACGTCATTAATCATGTTGTAGCCTGCTGAGTAGCCTGTTTGGGGAAAGGCGCATTATGCAAAGTTAATTAGCAGAAGCAAGCCCTTGCAATCTTCAGGTTTACACCGGGGCTGCGCCTGTGCTGGAATGCCTGCCTGAGTGTAGAGTAATCACGGAAAATTTCCTTCTTATGATGCAAGCGCCGCAGTTCGCGCAACAGGTGCTGGACTGGTATCAGCGCTTTGGCCGCAAGACCCTGCCGTGGCAGCAGGAGAAAACGCCCTATAAGGTGTGGCTCTCTGAAGTCATGCTGCAGCAGACCCAGGTCGCCACCGTTATCCCCTATTTCGAACGCTTTATGGCGCGCTTTCCCACCGTCGCCGATCTGGCCGCCGCGCCGCTCGACGAGGTACTGCACCTCTGGACCGGGCTGGGCTATTACGCCCGCGCGCGCAATCTGCATAAGGCGGCGAAGCACATTGTCGACCAGCATCAGGGTGAGTTCCCGCGCAATTTCGACGATGTTGCGGCGCTGCCTGGCGTTGGGCGTTCCACCGCAGGCGCGGTGCTCTCGCTGTCGCTTGGGCAGCACTTTCCGATCCTCGACGGCAACGTGAAGCGCGTGCTGGCCCGCTGTTACGCGGTCGGCGGCTGGCCGGGCAAAAAAGATGTCGAGAAGCGGCTGTGGGAAATTAGCGAGACCGTGACGCCAGCGGAGGGCGTCAGCCAGTTCAATCAGGCGATGATGGATCTCGGCGCGCTGGTCTGCACCCGTTCAAAACCTAAATGCGACATCTGTCCGCTTAACAACGGCTGCATCGCTTACGCCAGCAACAGCCAGGCGAACTATCCCGGCAAAAAGCCGAAACAGATATTGCCGGAGCGCAGCGGCTGGTTTTTGCTGTTGCAGGATGGCGACGACGTCTGGCTGGAGCAGCGTCCGCCGGTTGGTTTGTGGGGCGGTCTGTTCTGCTTCCCGCAGTTCACCACCGAAGAGGCGCTGCACGACTGGCTGCAGGCGCGCGGCATCGAGTCAAAGCCGCAGCAGCTAACCGCTTTTCGTCATACCTTCAGCCACTTTCATCTGGATATCGTGCCAATGTGGCTATCGTGGCCATCTGTCGGGGCGGCGATGGATGAACCCGGCGGTCTCTGGTATAACTTAGCCCAGCCGCCGTCAGTGGGGCTGGCGGCGCCGGTTGAGCGGCTTTTGCACGAGCTGCGTCATCCGCAACAGCTGGCCCTGCCCCGGCATGAGATTGAAGAGGAATAGTAATGAGCCGCACGATTTTTTGTACGTTTCTACAGCGCGACGCTGAAGGGCAGGATTTTCAGCTCTATCCGGGCGAACTGGGTAAGCGCATTTACAATGAGATCTCGAAAGAAGCCTGGCAGAAGTGGATGGCCAAACAGACCATGTTGATCAACGAGAAAAAGCTCAACATGATGAATCCGGAAGACCGTAAGGTGCTGGAAAAGGAGATGGTCAATTTCCTGTTTGAAGGCAAAGAGGTCCACATCGAAGGCTATACGCCGCCAGAAGCATAAATTTTAGGGCCTCAGCGTTGAGGCCCCTCTCTTTTCCGGGTCAGGCACGTATTTACAATGAATAAGAAATTACTCGCACTGCTGGTGATTGCTCCACTTTTGGTCTCCTGCTCAGGAAAGAAGTCTTCGCAGTTTCACGAAGAGTGGGTAAAGGACACCAACGGCTTCGATATTTTAATGGGCCAGTTTGCGCATAACATCGAGAACATTTGGGGTATTAACGAAGTCCTGATTGCCGGGCCGAAAGACTACGTTAAATATAGCGACAACTATTACACCCGCAGCCATATCAACTTCGAAAGCGGCAACATCACCATCGAAACCATTTCCGGTACCGATCCGATGGCCAGCCTGCGCCAGGCGATCATTACCACGCTGCTGATCGGCGACGATCCGGGCAATGTCGATCTCTACTCCGACGCCAACGATATTGTGATCAGCAAAGAGCCGCTGCTCTACGGCCAGGTGCTGGATAATACCGGCCAGCCGATTCGCTGGCAGGGCCGCGCGGGCAACTTCGCTGATTACCTGCTGCAAAATAAACTGCAGCGCCGTGTTTCCGGCCTGCATGTTATCTACTCGGTCACTATTCCCATGGTGCCTAACCACCTCGACAAGCGTGCACACAAATATCTGCCGATAGTGCGTAAAGCCGCCGAGCAGTATGGCGTCGATGCGTCGTTGATTCTGGCGATTATGCAGACCGAATCGAGCTTTAACCCCTATGCGGTCAGCCATTCCGACGCGCTGGGCCTGATGCAGGTAGTACAGCATACCGCGGGTGTTGATGTGTTCCGTATGAAGGGCAAATGGGGCAAACCGAGCCGCAGCTATCTGCTCGATCCGGAAAACAATATCGACGCGGGCACCGCCTATCTGTCGCTGCTGCAAAACAGCTACCTGGGCGGGATTCAGGATCCGCTGTCGCGCCGCTATGCGGTGATCACCGCCTACAACGGCGGCGCAGGCAGCGTGCTGCGCGTTTTCTCCAGCGATAAGGATCGCGCCTTTAACACCATCAATAATATGTCGCCGAGTGAGGTTTATAACACCCTGACGACGCAGCATCCGTCTGCGGAGTCGCGGCGCTATCTCTATAAGGTGAGTACGGCGCAGCGTAGCTATCGGCGGTATTGATGGTTTGCATGGCGTTCGCTGCGCGAACGGCTGGCTCTGTGCAGGTTCCGCCCGCCAGGGGTTTGTATGGCGTTCGCTGCGCGAATAGCTGGCTCTGTGCAGGTTCCGCCCGCCGGTGGTTTGCATGGCGTTCGCTGCGCGAACGGCTGGCTCTGTGCAGGTTCCGCCCGCCTGGGGTTTGTATGGCGTTCGCTGCGCGAATGGCTCTGTGCGGGTTCCGCCCGCCTGGGGTTTGCATGGTGTTCGCTGCGCGAACGGCTGGCTCTGTGCAGGTTCCGCCCGCCATGCGTCGGGGAGTTTCAGCAGCCGCGCTGCCGGCGTGCGTGTTAAGGGGCTCGCCAGCCCCTTAACAATCCCGGCTTCCGGCAGCCTCCACGCCGCGCTCCGCGCGGTCCCTTCGTTGCTTACGTCAGCCTTACGGACCGCGCGGATTCGCCGTCCTGGCTCATGCCGCGCTCTCGCCGACTTCCTGTCGGCTCGTCCTGGCCGCCGTACGCGCCTCAGCGTGTCGGATGCCTCTGTCACACCCCTGCCTGTGATTTCGCATTTTTTATAAACGGCTGCGTTGTCTGACGCTTGCAGCGATAAGGTTGTGTCTTCTGGAATCAGGATTCGCCGTTCTGGCCGCTATGTGTGCCTCAGCGGGTCGGATGCCTCTGTCACACCCTCGCCTGTGAGCTCTTATTTTTTATAAACGATTACATTGTCTGATCGCACTTACAGCCATAAGGCCGTTGGTAAAAAATACAGAACTTGCAGCGAGGGTT